>JAUXWL010000056.1 GCA_030680155.1 Anaerolineales bacterium | reverse complement strand
CGGCCAACATGAGTCACTCAAGAGTTTTCGACGACGGTCAGCTTAGTGGCCCATTGTGGACGTAGTCATCTCGCGACGTACATCATCAGTTTGGGAAACTGAAGTCATGCAGTTATACGACGCCAGCACCGACCGCGATTTTGCGGTGATACCAGCCCTGCAGCTACGTATTATGCTTAGGCTATGATTAATCGCTCCACGCCTGACCGGCCGTTTACTGTCATATCGATAGAGTTCAATGACTAACCGACGAGCAATAATATGGGTACTCACGGGGCCGACGAGTGTTGGTGCAGGGGGCGACGTGCCGGTTTGGGTGTCAGTAGCGCAAATCGAAGCAAGCTGGAAGGAGAATAAGGAGGACTACGTTGGTCCCGGCGGAACAGTAGCTGCAATTGACGGGCGGTATGAGAAGCTTGATAAGTGGATGAGCCGGGGCGAATTTGCCACTGCACATATGTCGCAAGTTTGTTTGGATGAAAGTGGCATGGTCCAGTTCAGCGATGGGCGCCATCGTTTCGCATGGGTGCGTGACCATGCCGCAGAGGCGATTCAGGTTCAGGTGCCACCGAACCAGGGGAAAGCCTTCGCTCATCGCTTTGGTACCGATGCTCGTCTGTCCGACTATCTCCCTCCGCTAAGCTAATGAGCGTCGCTGGGAAAACGGTAGGAGATTGCGAGGAGCTACTCGCTGAGTGGCACTTCGAGAGAAACTCGCCGCTCGATCCCTTCCAAATCACGGCGGGAAGCAACAAGAAGGTGTGGTGGCGGTGCAGTACCGGGCATGAGTTTCAAAAATCGCCCAACGGCCGGACGAACAATCATCGAGCTACCGGTGGGGTAGGGCAATGTCCGTACTGCTACCAGAATAGCCTTAAGGGGCGAAGCTATTGGTCTTGGGAGAAAATCGTTTCGGTTGCTATGGGAATTGTCGAGGAACAAGGTGCCCTTCCTCCCGCAGCCTGGTTCCAGGCGTCTGGCTACGCGATGTTGGTAAACCATGTTTACGAGGATGGAAAAACCTGGGGAGATCTTCGTCAGGCATGTGGCTCTTTTGATACGTCATCATTTGTGCCCTCGCGGTGTGGCCTTCGCTGGCGCAGCCATCCCGAGGCTTCTTTATCGAACTTCCTATTTGCTCGGGGAATACGGCACGATAAAGGGCGGAAATACCCCGACGCCTATGCAGCGTTCTCTGGGAAAACCTATGGTTACTACGATCTCTTGTTTTACGACAAGACCGGTAGGTTCATCGATGTGGAAATTTGGGGGGACAAGCCGAATGGGCACAATGAAGCCATTTATGCGAAGGTACGGGAAACAAAGGAGCGATTCAATCTGGGCCGCAGCGACTTCCTCGGTATCCACTACTCCGATTGCCGATCAGATGTCTCACTCAGCAAGATCCTTGAACGCTACATCGGCATAATTGAGCCGTCGGTTTTTGAGCAGCCGCAGGATCGTTTTCTTGAGACGACCCATTGGAGTAATGCCGACGAATTGCTGGATACGTGTCGGCAAATTGCCGCGCAGCAACCTGATGGGAAGTTTCCTGCCGAAGACTGGCTGCGTAAGCGTGGAAAGTGGGCTCACAGGGAAGGACCTGCCTACAATACACTTTCCGTTTACATCAAGCTGTGGATTGGTGGCATACGGAAGGTGCGCCAACTCCTAGGTCAGGAAGAGCACAGCACAATCCAATGGGACCGTGGTATGGCGCTACGTGAGCTGAAGGCTTGGTATGACACTTATGGGAAGTCACCGGGTGCGGTCAGAAGGGATGTGGATCGCGGCGTTTATCAAGTTGCGCCTGACGAAATCAAACGCGGTTCCCGAATTGCGATGGCTATTGACAAGTACGCTGGCGGAATAATTACTGCTTGCGCCGCGTTGGGAATCAAACCCTCAAGAAAGTCGCCAAAGCAAGAACAGGGCAAGCAGTAGCTGATGCCGTACCTCTGGGGAGCCAACTTCCGCAATGCCCCACTAAGCTGACCGTCGCCAAGACTTCCTGAATGGCACCATTGGGCACG
>JAUXWL010000055.1 GCA_030680155.1 Anaerolineales bacterium | reverse complement strand
TTTGAGAAGTAAATGAAGTAACGAGTACAAGTAAAAAGTTACGGGTCACGCTTTTGCGTGACCCGTATTGTTTTACGCTCATAAGTCATTTCAAGGAGCTGAGCCATTTCCGTTCGGTTTCGCCTCGAAAATACGGCTCTGTCTGGACAGCAATTCCAAAACTAAAATTGTGTAGAAGGCAAAGATGCCAAACCTTAACGCAAAGACGCAACGCCGCAAGGCTTTTTTAGGATTGCCCCTGCGCCAGATGGTACTCTTGCCGATTCCGTCGAGGAAAGGTCAAAATCTTAGCGTCTTGGCGGCTTGGCGTTGAGATTGTTAGATTCAGATTTGGAATTGCTGCTTTCTGGACGAGCTCCTTGAAACTATGTAAGAGCCAAAATAAAAATGAAAGGCTCAAAATAAACGGTCTTGGCGAAATTACCTCCAAGACCGTTTTAATATCAAATTCAAGGTTGTTGGGGGCAATTCCCCATTGTCGTAGTACAATGAATTAACGCACGAGTTTGAATATTTTGGTTTACCTGTTCATGGGGGAGATGGATGGGAACGAAATCACAAAAACTCCCTAAGTGTCCCACCCTGAAAAGCGCCGCCTTGAGGAGGAGCGTATTTATGATAATGAATAGAGCGTTATTCGAAGAAAAATGGAGCGTGATCCGCGGCTTGATCAATGCGAAATGGAGCCTGATGGTCGAATACGACCTGGTCAAAGTAGACAAGGCAGATGTGAAGTTCGATAAATTCGCCACCATGCTGCAAGTCAAATACGGATACACCCGTCAGTCCGCCAGGGAAGCCATCGCCAAGCTCTGGGCGGAACACGAATCCAACAATAAAAGCAGTGCCTAAAGGAGCAAGTCAATTGAACACTACCCCCGTTAAGACGAAAGCCAAACGACCATCCAAAGGGATGGCCAAGCACAACCGCAGGGTAAAACAGGAAGCCCGTAAAAACAGCATCCCAGGGACGGAAGTAAAAAAGAAAAAGCGCCCTGCGTAAAGAACAAAACAGTACCGCGAGTCAAAAAATCGGAACGGATGGTTACGATTTTTTGACTCGCGGCTCCAATTGAATTACGCCAACGAATCAGCACAGGCGGATTCAAGCCGGTCCATTATCCAATGAAAATCAAGTGTTAATAACTCACCTTAGAGACTGGTTCTTAACTCGTAGGCAAAGACCCTAAAGGTTTCCCACGGTTACGAAAACGCCGTTTTGTGGGCGCTTTTTTGCAAATGATGGTTCTGTTTTGCGGCGAAAACCTTTAGGGTCTGACTTAAGAAACGCTCTCT
>JAUXWL010000049.1 GCA_030680155.1 Anaerolineales bacterium | reverse complement strand
AATCGGAATGCAGACTTTAGTCTGCCTTGGCATCGCGGACTAAAGTCTGCATTCCGAGGATTTTCGGATAGGCGCTTAGGCTCTTACTCAAATTCTATCGCAACTTAACAGACAAGTGCGCAGCTAGTTTCCAGAGTGTGTACGCAAAGGTTGTCAGCGGCAGTCGCTCAAGCCGCCGTCCTCGGCGGCGTTTTGCGAGGGAAATCCTGCGCCGGGGACGGCGGCTTTGAGCCATTTTCTAACAAACTTTGAGTGCTCCCTTTCCAGAGTGTGCGCTAAAAGTTTGTAGACGATTAAGAGCTTATCCGAAAAATCAGAGTGCAAACTTTAGTCTGCCTTGGCATTGCGGACTGAAGTCCGCACTCCGGGAATTTGAGTGCTCCTTTTCCAGATTGTATCCAATCAACCTCCAAACTATTCCTGATAGATGCTAAAATTCCATGCGATCATCATAGCGCGGTTCGTACCGCAAAAACTTGTCCTCGCAGAGGGTTCATTTTGCGCCCTGGCAGGCAAGATAAACCCTTCGATCCACTCACATCGTCCCGATGTCCTTCGGGAGGGCAGGTCTTGCAGTACCACGCGGAGTAATACTATATTGGAGAATCAATGACACAAACCTTCCCTTGTCCCGCCTGTGGCGCACCGAATGAACCCGAAGCAGGTCAAGTCCGCATGGCGTGCATGTATTGCGGCGCGAACTTGTCCATCCCTGAGCAACTGCGGGTGGAGACCAATCCCACAGCGGAGAGAATGCCGCCGAAGACAGGAGCAGGTAGAAGTCCAGAAATCGATGCGCCCGATCTACTTCGCAAAGCCCAGCCTGTGGCAGTCGGCGCCTGGAATTTATTCGCCGCGTGGACATGGCTCCGCTGGCTGTTCCCCGCCTGCCTGACCATTTTCATCCTCGGCTGTGTGGCAGTGGGGTTGATTCCTGTAATTTGGGGACTAACCCGTTAGTATCTTCACGGCTATATAATGCCCACGGTCATAAATTGCGCTTCCCCCCTTCTGAAAAAGCGCAATTTATGACCGCGCTGGGTATAATCAAGAAAATTTTCGGAGGAACCATGTCTAAAGTCCACGCATCCAAACACCCCCTGATCGCCCACAAACTTTCGAAATTAAGAGATAAAAATACCGAACCCAAGAAGTTCCGTGAACTCGTCCGCGAGCTTGCGGGACTTCTTGCATACGAAGCGACTGCCGACCTCGCCACCATGTCGGTTGAAGTTGAAACGCCGCTGGAAAAAATGACCGCCCAACAATTGCAGGAAAAAATCGGGCTGGTCCCCATCCTCCGCGCGGGATTGGGTATGGTGGAGGGCTTCTGGGAATTGATGCCCAGTTCCGAGGTCTGGCATATCGGCTTATACCGCGACGAAAAGACTCTCAAGCCCGTGGAGTATTACAACAAACTTCCCATTCAACCGCGCGTGGCGGTTTGCCTGATCCTTGACCCGATGCTCGCCACAGGCGGTTCCGCCACAGCCACAGCGGATGTGCTCAAACGCTGGGGTGTGACCAAGATCAAATTCGTTGGGTTGATCGCTTCGCCTGAAGGCATCAAGGCCATGCAGGATGCGCACCCCGATATTGATATTTATGTCGCTGCAATTGACGATCACCTGAACGAACGCGCCTACATCGTGCCTGGCTTGGGCGATGCGGGCGACAGACAGTTTGGGACTGGATAGCATTCAGAGTCCATCCGAATATTCCCGGAGCGCGGACTTCAGTCCGCAATGCCAAGGCAGACTAAAGTCTGCACTCCGATTTTTCGAATAGGGCAATCAAGGATGAGGTCTGCAAATGAAAAATATTTATGATCTGAAATCGGTTAAACTGCCGTACCTGGCGGGCAGGATGTTGAAACTGTTTACGTCGCTGGTGGAAGGCCCGCTGGGCAAATTGCTCATGCCGTCTCTTTTTGAAAGCGCTGGCATCAACTGGCTGCGCAAACAAAACTTTGACGAAAACCCCACGCATCATCCCGTTCACTTTACGAGTGAATTGCAAAAGCAAGCCTCAGCGGTTCCCGCAAAGGAATGGCCGCGCGAGGCATCCAACCCACAGGGATTTCAGTTTGCAGGCGTTCACGATTTTGCAAAAGCCTACCGTGATGGAACGACGACGCCGGAGGAAGTTGCCAAGAAAATTTTGAGCGCCATCCTCAAAAGCAACAAAGGCGATATGCCGCTGAACGCGTTTATTGCTTTTAATCACAATGAAGTGATGCGGCAGGCACGCGAATCCACGATACGGATCAAGGCGGGTAAACCACTCGGCGTTTTCGACGGCGTGCCCGTGGCGGTCAAAGATGAAATCGACATGACGCCCTATCCGACCACCGTTGGCACGGCGTTTTTGGGGAAGTCACCTGCCACATTTGATGCAACCGTCGTGGCGCGGCTGCGAAGCGCGGGGGCGCTGCTGGTCGGCAAAACCAACATGCACGAGATCGGCATCAACGTTACAGGCTTGAATCCTGTTCACGGCACAACACGCAACCCCTACAACCCGAAACATTTCACGGGCGGAAGTTCGAGCGGCTCTGCCACTGCGATTGCCGCTGGATTTGTCCCCGTTTCCATCGGCGCGGACGGCGGCGGCTCGATCCGCATCCCTGCCTCGTTTTGCGGATTGGTCGGACTGAAAGCCACCTTCGGACGCATCAGCGAACACGGAGCCTATCCACTGGATTGGAGCGTCGCTCACATCGGACCTCTGGCCTGGTCTGCCACCGATGCGGCATTGACCTACGCTGTGATCGCCGGCCCCGACCCGAAAGACCCAACCTCCCTGCATCAGCCTTTACCTTCACTAAAAGGCTGGGACAATCTCAACCTAAAAGGACTCAGAATCGGCGTGTACTGG
Organism: Anaerolineales bacterium; assembly: GCA_030680155.1. GTDB lineage: Bacteria > Chloroflexota > Anaerolineae > Anaerolineales > Villigracilaceae > Villigracilis. The sequence goes on along the minus strand of JAUXWL010000049.1, from coordinate 1,271 downwards.
GATTGGTTCCGTCACGCAGATGCGGAAATTGTTGCTGCGTGTGAAACCATGCTCAAGGAATATGAAAAGATGGGATGCGAGGTCGTGGAGATCGTCATCCCCAACCTGGAAGCGAACCGCATCGCCCACAGTGTCACCATCATCACTGAAATGGCGCAGGCGATGAACGCCACCTACGAAAAACATCACAAGGAACATGCGCTCGATGTCCGTATTAATCTTGCGATGGCACGTCAGCTTTCGGCTACGGATTACATCACTGCGCAGCGCATCCGCACGCGGATGATCAATCACTTCACGAACGCCTTCGAGAACGTGGATGTCATCCTCACCCCCACCACAGGCATTGCCGCGCCAGAAATCAAAAAAGACGCATTGCCCGACGGCGAGTCCGATCTTTCGACCACCATCGAGATCATGCGCTTTGCCACTGCCGCAAACATGACCGGCCTGCCCGCGATCTCGTTTCCCGTCGGCTATACACAAAGAGGTTTGCCCATTGGTATGCAGGGAATTGGCAAGGCATGGGACGAAGTCACGCTGCTGCGCATGGCGCTCGCCGCCGAGCAGGTCGTGGAACGCAACGCGCCGCAGGTGGTTTACAACATCCTCTAGCGCCCAAACAACCTAAAAGTGGAGGGGCAAAAGCGGCTGAAGTTCGCCGCTTTTGCCCTACATCCTCATGTTGTTTGGGCACTAGCTCAAGCCGCCGTCCTCGGCGAAGCTTACTACTGGGAAATCCTGCCTGTACATCAAGCGGCTCGCGGATGTGGACAGGAAGGTGTTGAAGGAACTGGTCGTAGAATCTGTGAAGGTGATGAAGAAGGTGGGGCAGTAGACAGGTAGACAAGGTAAACAGGTAAAAGAATCCAGAAATAAATACGAAGAAGGAACGATGGCTTTACAAAAAGACCCCGAAGGAATCGAACGGAAAACCCTGCATAAACTCGTTGATTTCACGAACAAGACCGTCCTTGAAATCGGCTGCGGCGAGGGGCGGTTGACGTGGAAGTATGCCGCGTCTGCGAAGCGGGTGGTTGGCTTTGACCCCGATCATGATTCCCTGCGCGTGGCGCGGGCGGATGCGGCTACTCATTTGGCGTCGCAAGATAAATCTCGCGGTACTCATATCCATTTTACGTGCGCGAGCGCAAGCCACATCCCCTTCTCCAAAAAGACTTTCGATATCGCCATTCTGGCCTGGTCACTCTGATGAATGGAACACGAGAGCATGGTGCATGCTCTGGGTGAAATCCACAGGACGCTCAAAC
>JAUXWL010000041.1 GCA_030680155.1 Anaerolineales bacterium | reverse complement strand
ATTTTCGCGCAGAATACAACGGGCTTGATCGGCGGCGGCGTGGTGGTGGACCCTGCGGTGCTGATCGAAGAGATCGAGATGCTCAACAAGGCGGGTGTGAATGTGGACGGGCGTTTGTGGGTTTCGCCGCGTTCGCATTTGATCATGCCGTATCACAAGATTTTGGACGGTTTGTACGAAGAGGCAAAGGGCGCGGGCGCGACAGGCACCACACGGCGCGGAATTGGCCCCGTGTTCGCGGACAAGGTCAGCTACAACGGCATCCGCTGGACGGATTTTACGAGTGATGCGTTCGAGAAGCGGCTGGCAATGCAATTGGAATTGAAGAATAAAATTATCGTCGCATTGGGCGGCGAAGCGTTGAAGTATGAAGCCGTGCGCGATGAATATCGCGGCTATTATCTGAAAATAAAACCATATCTCAAAGAATTGTTTTCGCTGGTACAGGACGGCTTGAAAGCGGACAAAACCTTTTTGCTCGAACAAGCCATGGGCACATTTTTGGATACCGATTGGGGCACGTACCCATTCGTAACCGCTTCGACGACCATCCCCTCGGCGGCTTCGGCTGGACTTGGCATCCCGCCCAAATATATTCAGAATGTGATCGGCGTGACCAAAGCCTACACCACCCGCGTGGGTGCGGGACCATTGCCGACGGAAATTCATGACTACGACAGCGAAGTCTATAAAAAATTCGGCGAAGTGGCTGCCACTACAGGGCGCACACGCCGAGTCGGCTGGCTGGATCTGGAGATCGTGAAAACTGCCGTCCAACTGAGCGGCATGACCGAAATCTGTTTGACGAAGTTGGACGTGCTGAGCGGCTTGAAGGAAATTCAGGTTTGCACAGGCTACAAGATGAACGGGGAGTCCATCCGCTATGCGGATGTGGATGCGTACGGCTTGGGCAAGGTGGAATGTGTCTATCGAACCGTCCCAGGCTGGAGCGAGGACATCAGCAAGACGAAGTCATTTGAAGAGTTACCTGTCAATGCGCAGAATTATGTCAAGATGATCGAAGAGGCGGCGGGAGTGCCGGTCAAGTGGATCGGAGTGGGACCCGAACGGGAAGCAACGATACGGAGGTAGTGAATTGGGAATAGTGAATAGGCTTCCCCGCCCGGACGGTCCCCAATGGGTACTGGAACGGGCGGGGATTTTTTGTTTTTGGCTGCAAATGCAACCGGGCAGAAGGTCAGCCAGTATTGCCTCGATGCTCGGACATGC
>JAUXWL010000027.1 GCA_030680155.1 Anaerolineales bacterium | reverse complement strand
GTTTCAATGGCAAGGATGCGGGCTGGTTTCAATTCGGTCATGATTACCTTTGTCGTCATTGCGAGGGCGTTCTTGATCTTTGCCCGAAGCAATCTCATAGCAGATTTTGGGATTGCTTTGCCGCAAAACCAAGTACGCGGCTCGCAATGACATAAAATTACAAATATCTCAAAAACGCTTCGGGGTTCGCGAGAAAATCCCGCGTCAGGTTGACATGCTCCAAATCATTATATTTCACTTCGTGGATCGCGCCTTCATGGAATTGCAGAATCTGCGCATCGGGATATGCAAGGATAATCGGTGAATGCGTGGCGATGATGAACTGCGCCTCATTTTCTACCATTTGTTTGAGTGCCGATAGGAAACTGAGTTGTCGGGACGGGGAGAGCGCTGCCTCAGGTTCGTCCAGCAGATACAGTCCGCCAGGGACAAAACGCGCCTGAAACAGTGTAAGGAAGGCTTCGCCGTGCGAGAAGTTATCGAGGTCTTTGCCGTAGCGATTCTGCATCGCGGACAATTGCCCTGCATACGCCGAACGCGCCAGGTCCGCCGCATATTTTGAACGTCCCTTGTAATCGCGTTCCACGTTGTTGTATTCTTCTTCCAATTCTTCACGCGTCTCGCGCATGGAGCGGGCATAGCCGAAGAAATCCTCGGCACGCATGAAGAAGCCTTTGCGCGTGCGCTTTGTCCACGCCAGTTTGAAATACTTCGCCAGCTTTCGCACGGGCGCCAGCGTCTTATCCGTTTTGACGCTTTCACTGCCTACCGTAATGGATTCCACCGCACACGCCAGCGCCTCCATCACTGTGGATTTGCCTGAGCCGTTCTCCCCCACAAAGAAGGTCACAGGCGCGCAAAATTGAATCTCAGAAAGAGAGCGAATGACAGGAACCGTAAAGGGGAATTCACCCAAATCACTTTCGAGAAAGGGACGGGGTGTAAGGGATTGGAGATGGTTCATCGGACAATAGACAATGGATGATGGACGATGGTTTTTCCACGGTCAACCGTCCATCGTCTGTGGTCATTATTTCTTCCACTTCTTCATCGGCAGGACAAAATCATACGGATAGTCCGCGAGTTTTTCCATCACGCCATCGGGGCGCACCCAGAGCGTATCTTCGATGCGGAAGCCCATGCCTTTTTCAGGGTAGTACAAGCCCGGCTCCGAGGTAATGATCACTCCGGGAACGAGGCGCTGATCATCACCTGCGGTCAGTCCACTGAAAGGACGTTCATGGATGTTCAAGCCCACGCCGTGCCCCAAACTGTGGACGTAGCCTTCAATGGGTGCTTTGGTATTCATCGGCGTCTGGTGCCCTTTAGACTCGAAATATTCACAAGTCATTTTGTTGTAATCCTTGAACGCCACATTCAAGTCGAAGTTTTCATTAAGAGTATCGTAAATCTCCCTGACTTGATCGAACAAGGACTGCGCTTCAGGTGTGGTGTAGCCGAGACTCCATGTGCGGGTGAAGTCGTAGTAATAGCCGCCGCCCGCTTCGGCTGGATAAATATCAAACACAATGGTCTGACCGAGACGCATCAGATCGGTGGAAGTGCCGGAAGAATGCGGCACACCCGCATCGCGCCCGATGGCGAAGATAAAGCCGGAGGGTAATTCCGCGCCGTATTCCGCCACCCACAGACGAATCTTCGCGTGGACATCC
>JAUXWL010000026.1 GCA_030680155.1 Anaerolineales bacterium | reverse complement strand
ACGCAAAGCCGCCAAGACGCTAAGATTTTGACCTTTCCTCGACGGAATCGGCAAGAGTACCATCTGGCGCAGGGGCAATCCTAAAAAAGCCTTGCGGCCTTGCGTCTTTGCGTTAAGGTTTGGCATCTTTGCCTTCTACACAATCTTAGATTTGGAATTGCTGTTGTTGTGTTCACGCAAAACATGTCAGGCAATTTGCTCCCTGCGCCGTACCCATTCTGGGCACTTTCCCCGGCGCAGGTTTCCCTCGCAAAACGCCGCCGAGGATGTATGCCCAGATATGGGTATGTATGCCCAGCTATGGGTACGGCGGCTTGAGCAGCAGCCGCTGACAACCTTTGCTTGCACACCATTTGTTGCAGGAGAATTGCGGATTTGACGTTCCACAGTACCGCAAGATTTATCTTGCAAAATGCGCGACATGAATGTCGCAGTACCGCGGAATGAGCATTCCCCCATAAAAGCAGACTTCCGAAGTCTCGTAGACTTCGGAGGTCTTTTCAAGTCAAAATCTAATCGCGGCTGCGTCCGCTGACGAGGCTGACGTAGTACAGCAATTGCAGAATGGCGGTGACCAGCCCGGCCACGTATGTCAGTGCGGCGGCGTTGAGGACGTTGTTCACGCCGCGCATCTCTTCGTCAGACTGGATAATGCCGCTTTGGGCCAGCAGGCGTTTCGCGCGGGCGGATGCGTCAAATTCCACGGGCAGGGTGGCAAGGGCAAAGAGTGCGCCGCCGGAGAAGACGAGCACGCCGATCCATGCCAGCCCGGTCAAGTTGAGGAACAAGCCGATCAGGATCAGGATCCAGCCGAGGTTGGAACCGATGTTGACCATCGGCACCATGAAGCCGCGCAGGCGCATGGGGAAGTAATCTTCCGCGTCCTGCTGGGCGTGACCGAGTTCATGCGCGGCGATTGCCAGCGCCGCCACCGACGGGCTGTTCGCCACACCGTTGGACAGGTAGACGGTTTTGTTGCGCGGATCGTAGTGGTCGGTGAGTTCACCGCGCGTGCCTTGGATCTGTATGCCGTACAAGCCGCCCGTGGAAATCAGGCGGCGGGTGGCATCGGCTCCGCTCAGGCGGCTGCGGGATGCGACGCGGCTCCACTTGTTGTAGGCTGCTTTGACATACCATGACGTAAGCGCCATGAGAATGAAAGCGGGGATCATGTACATCAGGTAGGTTGGGTCGAGAAAAAACATGGCGCGCTCCTTTCGATTTCTTTACTTTCCGATCATCTCAAGCAGGACTCGGACAGCCTCATCCAGTTGTGGGTCTTCGCCAGCCTGACGGTCTTCGAGGGTCATGTCCACCAGATAATCGGGGGTGAGGCCGATTCCGTGGATGGCGCTTTCATTGGGTGTGAGCCATTTGGCGATGGTGATGCGCACCGCGCCGTTCTCACCGGTGAGCGGGATCCAGTTCTGGACGGAGCCTTTGCCATAGGAAATCATGCCGACCAGTTTGGCGCGCCCGCTATCCTGCAATGCGCCCGCCACGATCTCCGCAGCGGATGCCGAGCCTTCGTTGATCAGCACAAGCATGGGAATGGAGGTATCCGTAGAAAGACCGCCGGGGATGACGGTGTAGGTATCGCGGGTTCCGTCGCCATATTGTTCATACAGCACCACACCATCTGTGAGGAATTGCGAGGCGACCTCCACCGAGGTTTGCAGAAAGCCGCCGCCATTGTTGCGCAGGTCAAGGATGATGCCCTTGGGGTTCTGCGCCATCAGGTCTTTCAGGGTGGCAAGCAGTTCCGGCGTGGTCTTGGTGCCAAAGGTGGTGACTTGAACGTAGGCAATATCGTTCTCGAGCATTTCACCGCTGGCAGAGGCAATGGTAATTCGCGCGCGTGTGATCTCGAATTCCAATAATTCCGCTTGACCTTCACGCAGGATGGTCAGGCGGACGATTGTATTGGCAGGTCCAAGCACGCGCAGGCGGGCGAGTTCGGCGTCGATGCCAGTCATGTCTTCGCCGTCAATGGCGATGATCTGGTCGCCGGGCAACAGCCCCGCTTTTTCGGCGGGCGAGCCGGGGATGGGGCTGGTGATGGTCAGGTACTTTGTGGTCGTATCCACATACGCGCCAATGCCTTCATACTCGCCCTCCAGTCCTTCGTTGGCTTGCTTGAAGGATTCCGGATCCATGTAGGAGGAATGTTCGTCGCCGAGCGCCTCCATCATGCCGCTGATCGCGCCGCGCATGAGCGCGACATCATCCACGGGCTGTTCTACATAATTGGCATGGACGAGATTCCAAGCCTCCCAGAACGGCGCAAAGAGGGTTTGCAGTTCTTCCGGGGTGGCGGTTTGCTGCGCAGGAGATGTGGTGGGCGGCGCCTCCACTGTCGGCGCGCTGAGACCGGGCAGGCCCGCAAAGAGCATCAGATGACCGGTTACAAATCCACCGGCAAATGAGCCGAGCGCGATCACAAGGACGACCAGGACGAGCAAAATTGTCTTTAAGGTTTTGTTCACAAAAGCCTCCAGTTGGCTTGGTATACCCAGCGCGGTCACAAATTTCGCTTTTTCAAAGGCGGGAAAGCGCAATTTGTACCCTGCGGGCATGATATGACCGTGGGCATTATATCCAAAACGATACCATTCAGGGATTAAAGGTTTCTAAATTCTTTGTACGATTTCCGTAAGAGACGGTTACTTCTCAGATTCAGGCGGCGCGTCTTTCTTACCTTCGTTCAGTTCCTCGATCTTGCGGCGCAGGTCGTCCATCGAGTTGTCCTTTGATTTCGGGGAAGCGTTCAACGATTCGGAGAAGGTTTCGAGGAAGCTTTTTTTGCCGCCCGTGCGGGTGGCTCCGCGCACGATGGCGTACATGGCAAAATTCGCGCCAATGACGAGCAGGATAAAGAGTAACGCGCCGATCACGGCGGTGGTTGATTCCATGCGGTTATTGCCTTTCCAAAATATCTCTTAATTCAACCCAATCTGTCAGGTGGGCGTTCGCATCACCGTTGGCAAACGAATCATGCGCGAGCAGGCTGAACATGCCGAGGTCGCTGGCGGCGCGGGTGGTGCGGCGCAGGTCGTCGATCATCACACACTTCTGCGGGTCGGTTTCGCCTGCGATCTGCATCGCGGTTTTGAACGCGATTGGCATGGGCTTGCAATGCGGCGTGATGGCATTCACGTCCACGATGATCTCGAAGAGGTCGCGCAGTTCGAGCGCGGCCAGCACTCTTTCAGCGTGGCGAATGTCTGCGTTGGTAAAGATCAGGTTGCGGGTCGGCAGGGAGGCGATGACCGAGCGCAGGGTCGGGTTCGGAGTCAGGTACTCCTTCAGCGGCAGGTCATGCACATAGGCGAGAAAATCCTGCGTATCCAGATCGTGGTGTTCCTGCAAGCCGCGAGTGGTCGTGCCGTATTGCAGATAATATTTTTCGCGCAAACTGGAAACCTGTTCAGCGGGGATGTGCAAACGCTCGCGCATGTAATCGTTCATGCGTTCCTTGATGGCAAGCCACAAACCGCTTTCAGGCGGATAGAGTGTATCGTCGAGATCGAAGAAGATGGTGGTAAATCGCATGGCGCGATTATATATTACCCAGCCTGTAAATTGCAGGTGTGATGGGTATAATCGTGCCATGCCCATTCGATTGCTCTCATCGGAAGTCGCTTCGCAGATCGCCGCCGGCGAGGTTGTTGAACGCCCCGCCTCGGTGGTGAAGGAGTTAACTGAAAACGCGCTGGATGCGGGCGCGAAACATATTTCCATTTCGATCATGGATGCAGGCCGGGCCCTGATCGAAGTGGCGGATGACGGACATGGCATCCCTGCCCATGAATTGGAGCTGGCCGCTTCGCGTCATGCGACCTCGAAGCTGATCCTGTCCGATGACTTGTTCCACATCCAGACCCTGGGTTTTCGGGGCGAGGCGCTGGCTTCAATCGGCTCCGTTTCGCATTTTACGATCACCTCGCGCGTGGAGTCTGCCAGGGAAGGCGCGCGCCTGAAAGTGGACGGCGGCGTTTCAGGGAAAGTGGAAAAAGTCGGCGCGCCGGTGGGGACAGTGGTGCGCGTGGAGAATCTGTTTTACAACGTGCCCGCGCGTTTGAAATTCCTGAAAACGGATGTGACCGAACGCCGTGCGATTGACTCGCTGGTCACGCGCTACGCGCTGGCGTATCCGCATGTGCGCTTCAAAGTGACGGACGGCAAGAGCGTCACCTTGCAAACGGCAGGCGACGGTGACCGCCGCGCGATCCTGGCCGCGCTCTACGGCGTGGATGTCGCCAGGCAAATGCTGGAAGTGATGGCAACCGAGGATTCTTCGACTGGCTCAGGGCAAGGCGGCATGACTCTCACAGGGTACATCAGCCCCGTTTCTTTAACCCGCTCGAACCGAAAAGAAATTACATTCTTTATCAACGGCCGCTGGGTGCAGGAGATCTCACTGAACTCGGCTTTGTTGCAGGCATATCACACCCTGCTGATGGTGGGACGTTATCCGCTCTCGGCCATATTTCTGGAGATGGCTCCCGAAGACGTGGATGTGAACGTCCACCCGACAAAGGCGGAAGTGCGTTTTCGCAGTCAGGATAAGATTTTCAGTTTCGTCCAGCGTTCCGTGCGCAAGGCGCTGCTGGCGTATACGCCTGTCCCGTCCGTTTCGCCGCAGTTGTGGGGGGCGCGTTCCGTTCCTTCCGAGCCGAGAGAAATTGGCATTGATTGGAGCATGGCACAGGAGACAGCTTCCAGTGACCAGTTACCAGTTACGGATTACGAATCACGAAGTACGAATCCCGATCCATCGTCCACCGTCCATGGTCAATCGTCCTTCTCCACAGGTGTTCCACTGCTGCGCCTCATCGGGCAGATCGGCTCGACATATTTGGTGGCGGAAGGTCCTGATGGGTTGTATTTGATCGACCAGCACGCGGCGCATGAGCGGGTGTTGTTCGAGAAATTGATGGCGCAACGCGAGAACAAGAATATTCCTTCACAGCAATTGTTGACTCCGGAAGTGGTGACCATGCCGCCGCAATCTGCAAAAACGCTGCTGGAACAATTACCTCTTCTTAACCGCTTCGGTTTCGAGGTGGAGGAATTCGGCACGAACACCTTCCAGGTCCGCGCGATGCCGGCGCTGTTTTCGGGCGGCGACCCTGCGTCCGCGCTGCGTGCTTTGGTGGAGGATTTTGAAGAGGACGAGAGTCCGCTTCAGGCGGAGGTGGAGGCGCGGATTGCGGGACGAGTCTGCAAGCGATTGGCGGTCAAGGGCGGGCAGGCGCTGACACCCGAAGAGCAGCGGAGTCTGCTGAATGATCTCGAAGCATGTCAGTCGCCGCGGACATGTCCGCATGGACGGCCGACCATGATCCATCTCACGGTGGATGCGTTGGAACGTCAATTCGGGAGGCGGGGCGCAAGGTAATGGACCGGGCTGTGCAATTCAGGGCTTCTAAATTTGAAAGGTGTGGGGAAAATGCAGAATGAATACGCTACAATATAAAAATGCAAAAATTGGCGGAGATGCTGTCCTCTCAGGATATTGAGAAAATTTTCAAGCATGTTCATACGGGGGTCGCGCTTATGGAACGTGATGGAACACTGCTTTCGTGGAATCCCGCCTTTGAAATGATAAGAAATATTTTTAACTCCAAGTTCAAGCTGGAAGAATTACTGCCTGCGGAAGAGAAGGATAGGGCGCTTGCAAAAATATCACAGGGGGCGCTGCATCATTGGGTCGGTGAATTCCAAATACAAGGGGATGAGGGTTCAACCCTGTGCAACTGCATGGCCATCCCCATGAGAGATGGACGGACGACCTTAATCGTCGAGAGCATCGAGTCGGAGTTTGCCGTTCAGGAAATCATCATCAAATTGAGCAAACAGGTAAAACTGTTCCGCATCGAGAGCGATTTCACGAAAAAACTCGCCCAAAACAAACAGATCGAAATGGAAGCCGTGATGGCGCAAGCCAGCGAAGTGGCACACGTGGACGCGTTGACCTTCCTGCCCAACCGCCGCACCATCGTGCGCGTACTACAGGATGAAGTGCTGCGCGCGGAACGGTATCAATCCATGTTATCCATTTCCATTGTGGATGTGGATCACTTCAAGGTCATCAACGATACCTACGGGCATCCCATTGGAGATGAAGTGCTGCGGCAGGTGTCCCATCAACTGCGCGACCACATCCGCCACCCGGACGTGGTTGGGCGATACGGCGGCGAGGAATTCCTCATCATCCTTCCAAATTCAGACGCCAAAGCCGCCGTCGAGCAGGCTGAACGCCTGTGCCGCAAGATGCGTGAGACGGTCATCCATGTGAAGGGGCATGAGATCAAAGTCACATTGAGCATTGGCACAGCGCCATTACGAACAGAAGTAGATACCTGGGACAGCCTGCTCAACCGCGCCGACAATGCCATGTACGAAGCAAAAAACAGGGGACGCGATTGCTGGGCAGTTGCGGATTAATCCGCCTCGAAAATTCCCCGAAACGAACATTCGACAGCATCCTTCACCTGCTCCATCGTGGGCGCAGGCTCCAATAAATCTGCCAGGGATACAACCGGTTCGTTCAATCCGCAGGCGATGATGCCCTCAAAATATTCCATATTCGGTTTGACATTCAACGCAAAGCCGTGACGGGACACCGCGCGCGCATCCACTTTGACGCCGATGGCGGCAATCTTCGCAGGCTTTTTCCGATCCTCAGGCTTGCAGTTCACGCATCGCGAATGGACGTCAGCCTGGATCCACACCCCGGTCTTTCCCTCACGCTGACCGGACGCAATGCCAAACTGCATCAACGCGCCAATCAGCATCGCTTCCAGTTTGCGGATGTAACCGACATAATCTGCCTGGGGAATCATGGCAGAGTCCGAAGTCTCCTGACTTCGGCGTTCCAACGTCGGGAGACGTTGGAGTCCAAGTTGCAATAATGGATACCCCACCAATTGACCGGGACCGTGATAGGTGACATCCCCGCCGCGATCCACCCAGAAAGTGGAAATGCCCTTTTGTTTCAGTTGTTCTTCATTCCAGAGCAGGTTGGCGGCGTTACCCCTTCTGCCAAATGTAAACACATGGGGGTGTTCCAGCAACAACAGCGTCGGCGGACGTTTTCCCTCTGCAATCTCGGCCGCGTATGTATCCTGTAATTTCCAGGCGGTTTCGTATTCGATCAAGCCCAGGTCTTCAACAATAATGTTCTGCATGTTTTTACGCATCACGCATTACGTAATTCGTAATGCGTGAAGAGCGCTAGCCAAATATCCTGCGGTACAGATCCGATTCCAGCAGCCCGTTCGGGTCACAGCGTTTCTTTAATTTCTTGAAGCGTGCAACCGCATCTTTTCCATAGAATGCCAGCGCGGTTTCGGCTGTGGTCTCACTGTTCTTGGCGAAATAGAATCTTCCGCCATTAGCAATAACAATCTTATCGAATTCCTGAAGCATGGCATGAAGTTGTTTGCGATTTGCCCCGGTCACTTTGAAATCCATCGCGAGCGAGAAACCGTCCACGGCGTGGGTGAGTAAAAAATTATCGGGGCGGTGACGTTTGGTGACGCCAAGATATGAAGGCAGGCGGTTCTTGTGCGAGAACTTGAGCATCTCCGTCCACGCGGCTTCGGCGGTCTCTTTTGGCAGGAAGGATTGATACTGGATCAAACCTGTCCTTCCATACGAAAGTTCCCAGTTGGGAACGTAATCCAAAAGGAAGTGAAACGCTGCGTGCGGCTGGCGGAAGGTATGCTTCGGCAGGGAGGCAATGTATTTCGCGGTGTTGACGCCCCACGTTCCCAGGTTATTCATGAACGGCGCCATGAAGTAATGCAGCAACGCTTTCGGAAAAACGCCAAAGATGCGCGGCGGCAGAATTTGATTCTTGATCTTCATCGTCTCTTGCGGATTTGGGTCTTCGCCTTCATGCACATAACGCGCCGCATGGATCTGTCCGCGCCCGAGCGAAGAACCCCTGGCTGTGCAATCCAGCCAGCCGACGATGTAATCGTACTTCGGCGCGCCGTCTTGCAGGCTGGAAAGTTGTCGGCTGAGATTCTGCACGGGCCACGCATCCACAGTCACAAGCCCGGAGTGGATGCGTTTCATCTGCATCGTCACGGATGTAAAGATGCCGAGCATCCCATATCCGCCGATCATTGCATAAAACAAGTCCCTGTTCTTTTTGGGCGAGCAGGCGATCTCCGCGCCCGTCGGCAGCGCCGCAGTGAACTCGGTTACGTGTTCGCCGATGGCGCCCATCTTGAAATTATTTTTGCCGTGGATGTTCGCGCCGAGACAGCCGCCCAGCGTGGTTTTCATCGTGCCAGAAACGACGGGGGGCCACCAGCCTTGCGGTTCGACTTTCTGCCAAAGTTGTTCGAGCGTGACGCCCGGCTCGCAGCGGACTACGCCGGTGGCTGGCTGCCAGTCCAGAAATTGATTCATCGCTGACATATCCAGCACGATGCCGCCGCCGTTCAGCGCGGCGTCGTTGTAACTGCGCCCCGCCCCACGCGCGGTGACGGTGAGTCCCTGCTTTCGGGCGAGTTTGAACGCGGAATAGATTTCGTCGGCAGTTTTGGGTTGAATGAGATAGGACGGCGCGCGAAGCGAATGTCCGAAGTTTTCGAGTTGAGTGAAGGTTGTGCGCATGGTGGGGTTGCCTGACGATGGACGATGGACCGTAAACCACCGTCTGCGGTCTATCGTCCACGGTCTAAAAGGATAGCCGCCTGAAGATGAAGGACGGGATGTGCCGGATGACGAACATGATGTACGTCCAAATGAAATGGGTGTACACGGTTTGTTTGCGTTTCTTCATGGCCTTGTAAATATCATCCGCCGCTTTTTCGGGTTCGATGGCAAAGGGAGTGCCGCCCTGCGCCGCCTTGAGCATTTCGGTTTTGACGAAGCCTGGCTTGACGGTCAGCACGTTCACGCCATGACGGGTGAGGCGGTTGCGGAGCGCTTCCATATAGGTGGCAACGCCCGCCTTTGAGGTGTTATAGCCCGGGTTGCCAATGCGGCCGCGATCCCCTGCAACGGAGCCAATGCCGACGATCTGTCCCGCTTTGGCGTTTTGGAACATCTCCGCCACCGGGCTGAGCCACGCCATCGCGCCGATCAGGTTGACCTCGATCATCCTGCGGTCATTTTCGAAGTTGTATTTATCCACGCCGCCGGGCGGGTAGTTGACTCCCGCCATGAAGACGAACACATCCAGACCGCCGAGGTCAGCGACGATCCTTTGAAGCAGTTCAGGGATTTCCTTGTATTTGGAAACATCATGTGCGTATGCAAAAGCGCGCGCCTCACCGGCAGTCTCATTGATCTCGGCGCACAGGAGGTTTAGTTTTTCCTGCTGGCGGGAGAGCAAGGCGAGTGTGTATCCCTCTTTGGCAAGTTTTCGGGACAGGGCAGCGCCGATCCCCTCGGAGGCGCCGACGATGATTCCGCGTCGGCGTGGATTCAGCGGGGTGGCAGGAGCAGGTTTGGTTAAGTCAGACACGGGAACCTCATCAAAA
>JAUXWL010000024.1 GCA_030680155.1 Anaerolineales bacterium | reverse complement strand
GACCTTTCCTCGACGGAATCGGCAAGAGTACCATCTGGCGCAGGGGCAATCCTAAAAAAGCCTTGCGGCGTTGCGTCTTTGCGTTAAGGTTTGGCATCTTTGCCTTCTACACAATTTTAGATTTGGAATTGCTGGAAAAATAGCCCAAGCCTTGCCTTGAGCGATGGGGCGTGATAAAATACCGCCCGCTGGAAATTTCGATGGGGACTCGTCTAATGGCAGGACAATTGCCTCTGGAGCAATTAGTAGTGGTTCGAATCCATTGTCCCCAGCTAAAAAAGACCCTTTACCACAGGGTCTTTTTATTTATGGTTTTCACACCCAATGCGGGAAATTCACAACCTGATAATGGCGCATTCTTTCGCGCCTCATGCGTTTGCCTTATTCGCGCTTGATCAAACCTTCCTGCAATGCGAACTTCACCAATGCGGCTCGTGTTCGTAAACCGAGTTTTTCCATGCCGCGCGCCCGGTAGGTTTCCACGGTCTTCGTGCTGAGACTAAGTTCTTCTGCAATCTCCGCGCTTGTATGTCCCAGCGCTACCATTTTCAGGACTTCCTGTTCGCGTTCGCTTAATATCTCCCATGCATTCTTTTTGTTGATCGTTTGCGCTTCAGGAAGTATGTCCTCCAACAAGACGCGCGTCATGGAAGGGTGGATATAAACCTCGCCGCGCATCACCGCTTGAATGGCAGATAGCAATTCAGAGTCGGCGGCTTTTTTAAGGACATACCCACTCGCCCCATGTTTAAGCGCCTGCCGCAGATATTGCAGGTCGTCGTGCATGGTCAGAATGAGGATGCGTGCCGAAGGGACGATTTTTCGGAGCGCCGGAAGCGCGTCCAACCCACCGAGCGCCGGCATATTCAGATCGAGCAGAATCAAATCTGGTTGCAGGTTTTCTGCCAGCGTTAATGTTTCCGTTCCGCTGGAGGCTTCACCGACCACGCTATATTCACTGTTGCCGGTCAATAAAAGGCGCAAGCCAGATCGGAGTATGGCGTGATCGTCTGCCAGCAGGATGCGGACTGTGGAATTCACACCATCTCCTCACGTCTACTTGTCAATGGAATTTCGATGAAAATACTGGTGCCATGTTGCGGAGCTGACTCGATGGTCAATGTGCCGTTCAATAACTCGGCACGCTCTCTCATACCCAACATGCCTAAATGACGTTCGCCGTGGCTTGCACTGACATCGAACCCAATGCCGTCATCCTCTACAATCGTGTGGACAATGCTTCCATGCTTTTCGATCAATATGCTGGCTGATTTCGCCTGCGCATGTCTTGCGATGTTCGTCAGAGCCTCCTGCACAATTCGGTAGATCGCTGTTTCCAGATCGCCGGGTAGGCGCTCGTTCAGTTGAACGGCTACATCAACAGGGATTTTATATCGCCCCTGCCATTCGGCGACCAGGCGCTCCAGAGCCGCCGCCAATCCCAGATCATCCAAAACCCGCGGACGCAAACGCATGGATAGATCGTGTACCTCATCAAGGGTCTGCGATGCAACCTGGCGCAAGTCGGTGGCTTTGAATTGCTCTACGCAGGCAGCACAGTTCGTTTCCATGATACGCAAGCCAAGGATGAGCGAAGTCAGGTTTTGAGACGTGGAATCATGCAGTTCGCGCGCGATGCGGCGACGTTCATCCTCCTGCGTGCTAATCACTTTTTCGAGCAGTTGCCGCCGCAGGGCTTCACGTTCCTTTCGCAGTTCGTCCGTGCGCGCCAGCCCTTCGGCCATCTGATTGAAGGATACGGCCAGGTCCCCAATTTCATCGTTCGCCCAGCGCGGCACACGCTGGGAAAAATCCCCGTTTGTAACAGACTGCGTGGCGGAGACCAGTTCCAGGATGGGGCGCGTCAACACCCAGGTGAGAAACGTGGCAAATAAAATGCCTACAACAGAAACAAACAGGAGAATGAGTAAAAACTGTGCTGTCAGCGTGGAAACTGCCGACCGCATGGAAGCATCTGAAAGTCCGATGCGAGCCGTACCAATCTTTCCATCCAAAATTGGCACGGCCGTATCCCAGATCAAGCCTTCGTCGGTTTCGATCAAAACAGTATGATGGTGTTCCCCCGTATCGGCAGAGTTCAGATCGAGCAGGTCAATGGGAAATCCGCTTCCAAATGTGTGCGTCAAAACCCTGCCATTCGAATCAACAAGAAATGCATAACGGAGATTGGAATTATTTTCGAGGGTTTCATTGAGCAGGTCGTGTAAACCAAGCAGGTCATTAAGCAGGATCGGGTCGGTGGCGCGCGCCGCGAGATCGCGTGAAACGGATATGCTTTGCTCCTCCAACTGGAGGGTCATTGTTTCAATAATTGCATACCGCGCCCGCGCGGTCACTCCCACACCGAAAAGCACAACAAGTCCGAGCATGATGCCGAGAATTTTGGTGCGGATGCTGACCGCCCCAATGATCGCCCAAATGCGCTGGACGGCTTTAGGGTACATTCGGCAATCCCGGGATCGAAATAGTATCAAGCAGGATGCGCGCGCTGGAATAGGACTTATCGTCCAGCAGCACGAATGTATCCACGCCGATGGAGGCAAGGGCCTCGCGCGCATTAGGGTCGTTGACCATTTCCAATAGCAGTGTTTGCAATTCCGCCTTGACTTGCGGGCGGGTAAACGGGCTGATAACCACTGGCGGAATCCCAAAGTCGGGCGAGCGGTGAATGACGCGCACTTTGTCTTTCAACTCAGGTTCGCGCGTTAAAGCAAATTCATACACCAGCGAGTCGACAGCCGCTCCATCTGCAACGCCGCTTGCCACGGCTCGGATAGCCTCATCATGACTATAGGTGAAAATCGTGCGCGAAAAATATTCATCCGGCGCCGAGTTGAGTTGATGAACAAGGTAGGTGGGGTACATCCGCCCGCTCAATGAGATGGGGTCTGTGAATGCAAAAACTTTTCCACGCAGGTCTCGCATGTCCTGTGCCTTGCTCAAGATCGGTACGATCAATACCGAGTTATAGGTTGTTTTGCCGTTGACCTGCGGCGCAACGAGTAACTCCATTCCAAACGAGTCGTGACCTTCCACATACGCGCTGGTACAAACGAAAGCCAGGTCTACTTCCCCGCGTTCGATCAGATTATTTATTTCCAAATATGTGCGACGCTGGACAAGTTCCACCGGGCGGTTGAGTTTCAATTCAAGGTATTCAAGAAAGGGGGCGTAGGATGCCACAGTCCCCTTGGGAGAGATTACCGCCGCCACTGCCACACGCAGGGGGACCGCTTCGGAAGCGGCAGAGGCGGGTAGAGGTTGTAGATTATTAAGATCCACATTGCCCGCCACTTCGGCTTGTGGAAGCGACGAACATGCAGTGAAAAGCAGCGCAAAAATAAAAAGAAGATGTTTCCTCATCGCACAGTCCTTTTGTTAAGTGAATGTAGCAAATCGGACAAGGATTGTCCAGTGATGAATATCCCGATTTCGTAACCTGGGTTTATTCCCGACCTCGCCCCGCTTCTTTCCTACCCCGATGCTTGATTCTATTTTCTCCGTCCTGTGCCTGCCCTTGAAGGTTGACCCGCCTGCCAGTCGTTTACCACTTGCAAGACACCATCTGCAATGCAAGAGGGGCGTTCCCCTATTCCGCTAACCTTGCCATTATCCCCTCGCGGGTCAATTTCGATGACCTTGGTGCGGACGACCACTGGCGCGCCATCATGAGTCAGCCCGCGAATTTTCCCCGAAACGGGAGCGGTAAGTGGAATTTCATTGATATGCGCGATTTCCTGTCCCTCTGCCACCATGTCACCGATCTGGAAGGTGGTCGTGAATTTCCCAGCGCAAGGCGCATAGACAAATCGATCACGGGCATGACCCTTGATGCTCATCGGCTCTCCTTGTAGTGGGGCGGTCTTGCCGGAAAGAATGACGCGCCCAAGCCCCTCACCACGGGCTGTTTCTATTGCAACCCGCACGGTGACCCCCGCTATAAAATTTGGACCCAAGCCAATCGTCAATGGGGCAAGGTGGATCTGCCGGGCCGGTTTTTTATGCTTTCTCATGCGGGCATCCACCAGGATTTGTGGGCGCAATTTTCCGATCAGGCGGGAGAAATTCCAAACCTGAACGGGAATAAATTCATGGGCAGTTAACGCTTTCTCCAATTCAAGAAAACCTGTCACCCTTCTCGCTTGAACCCCATTCAATGTTGCCATGCCGTCAAAAACGGCATCGGTGAACGACATTTTGCGGCGCGTGGCGGAAGGCTTTGGGATTTCGTGCAGGATGACCGGGTACCCCATCTGAAACAGTCGGTGCGCAACCGCTGAAGCGACATCGTTCGAGCCGCGCACCAGAATTTTTGCAGGCACAGGCGCTTGGGTCATTACAAGTAATTGAACCAAAAGACAGCAACTGCAAGAGTGAGAATAGCGCCCAGGGTACGCCGAACATGCGTCCCCGAGAGTTTGACCGCGCCCAATCGACTGCCCAGCAATGCGCCGATCAAGCCGACGGCCAGCAGGGCAGCCCCGAACTCTCCAATTTCCAGGGTGTGGTTTGAATAGCGGCCGATCAACCCGCTGAGGGAGTTGATCGCAATAAATCCGGCAGAAGCGGCGGCGGCTTGTTTCGAGTCGCCCCATTGCATCAGGATGATCAGCGGCGAGAGAATGATCCCGCCGCCGAAGCCGATCATCCCAGACAAAAAGCCGATCCCTGCGCCGCTGACGGGAGCCGCCCATAATGGTATTGAACGCGGCGACCAGCCCGATGCCTCCGTCAGGGTTGGAAAGAAGACCATGCGAAGCGCAAGGAAGGTAAGCACTGCGTAAAGCAATACGGTATACGTCTCTTCTGAAATATTCAAAATCCCCCCAAGAAATGCCGCTGGAACGGAGGTAATCAAAAATGGAAATAGCAATCTGGCGCGGAAGTGGCCGGCGCGCGCATAACTGGCAAATGCGATCGACGCGACAAAAACATTCAGCATCAATGCCGTACTGGACATGATGTTGGGCGGGATATCAAAAAAACTCATCGCCAACAGATAGCCTGTCGCCCCGCCAAACCCCGCGCTGGAATATAACATTGCCACAATAAAGACCATGATGGGGAGGAGGGATGTCATAAATTCGATTTTTCAAATACGGGAATACAAACAGGCGTACGGTAATACGAATTTCCCGCACAAGCGCGGCATAGAGTCAGCTCATGTTGACGGGTTTCACGTTCGTTCATTATTTCTTCTCCACATATATCACAGTGTGCGCGCACGCCAGGGCGGGAAACGATCTCTTCAATGGAAACAGCAAGCTGCACTTCTGTAATATTAAACATGCAATCATCAGGCATGATCTGATAGGCGCGCATTTGCGCGAAGTAATGACGCGGTTCACCAGGCGCATACTCGTATGCCCTCTGGCGAATATTTAACACCGGAGCAACGCGAACGGCAATTCCAGATTTTGTATCCACGAATGTCGCTGCGGCTTTCCCATAATCTTCCACGCGCAGGGTGCGGTGTCCCACTGTGCAATCTGTTGCGGCGGAAAGTCCATCTGCAAAACAGCCATCGGTTTCGGTGATGACGAGCAGGCGTTTGCCGCCATTGTTGGCTTGCAAACCCAGGGCGTTAAGTCCGCAAAGCCCCATGCGTACGCCGAGGATCTGGCGCGGGCAAAGGTGCGAGTGATCTTGGGATGATTTCTTCAGCAGGAGTTGAATGTCCATGTTCGTTCTCCAAAAACAAAAAAGGCTGGCCTTGTGGAAAGGGACAGCCTCAACGAATTGAGAGTCGGTCTCCTTTCCATTGGGAGATGAAGGCGTTTCCGCTTCCACCTGGACTGTAATTTCACAGTCTGTCCTGCCGCCATGCAATGAAGGGTAGGCAAACAGGCTTCGGAGAGATAGTACTAATGTATCGCGTTTTTTATTTTTCAGGCAGTGACAAGTATCACTGATTATCCGGCTTATTTTCGTTCAACCCATCCTTGAAGGTACGTATTCCGGAGCCAAGTTCACTCGCAATTTTTCCAATGCGTCCCGCTCCGAAAAGCAGGATAACGATGACGAGAATGATGATGAGTTCGGTTTGACCAAGATGGAACATGATTGACGCTTCCTTTTTTCAGGGCGGGGGATGAAGTGACTTGCGCCTCATCCCCCGCCGATTATTGATTCCTGCTTGCCGACAACTGACTCTACGCCTTTTCCACTTTCACCTTGCTGTCATAGAACACAGCCGAGCCGCCGACCAGGTCACTGAGAGTGACGTTGCCGAGATGCGGATCAACGCGCATGGCGGCGTTGCCGTGGAAGCCTGCCGCGCGGCGCGGGTCGCCTGCGATGGTGACGCCGTCAATCATAATGTCGGTCGAGCCGCTTGCCCAGTGACCAAATCCGAGCGGGAAGGATACCACGCCGGGGCGCATCCCTTCCACCACTTTGACTTTTGCGATCATGGGTTTGCGGTTGCCGTCGTATTCAGCCCACTCGCCTTTGGGGTTGCTGGCAGAGGATACCCGCACGCGGTCGCCTGCGCTGAGCCCCATGTTGCGGGCGTCGGAGGCGCTCATCAACAGATACCCTTCCGGCTCGATTGCGGTCAGCCAGTAGTTGCTGATGGTGCGAGCTTTGGTCATGGTGATGATCTTATGAGTGATCAGGCTGAGGTCATAGCCCTTGTCTTCGATGGCTTCGCCAAGCGAGGACAGTCCAGGCGCGAGGTAGGAGGCGTACCCTTGCAGGGTCTTGCCCGTCATGGTGTTGATCGTGGTGGCGGTTTTTTCCTGATACAGGTTGATCTGCTTGCCGTACGCATTGGCGACCAAATCGCCTTTGTAGGCATTTGCAAAATCCTGGAAGCGTCCGCCGCGATTCATGACATAGACAAATTTGCGCCACAGACTCTCGTCATTTCCGATGGCGGCTTTCCAGACGTCAGCGTTGAAAATGCTTGAGGGGAGATGCCGCCTCGCGTCCAGGAAGATGCGGAGTTCTTCGTCGTCCGCTTCAGGGACCGAGTCGCTTCCATCCGCTTTTTCGCCAAAGGCGATGTTTGCAACCTGTTTCAGATACAGGTGTTCGGGACGGGTGAAGGGAACGCCTTCGCCCATGCCGTTGGGGCCGAAAGCAGGCAATTCCAGTTTCTCGGCGATTGCCATCATCAGCGCTTCCGTGCTCAGCGGTTGTTCTTCGCCGTAAACTTGGACGGTGGGCCAACCGGGGATGCTGATGGCAGGGTTGCGGATATTCTCGACCTTCCACGGAACGGAGGGATGTGTGCCGTGCAATTCCCAGCGTTCCAGATACGAAAGGTCAGGGAAGATGTAATCGGCATATTGCGAAGTTTCGCCTACGAAAATATCGCTGCAAATGATGAGCGGAATTTTCTTCGGGTCTGCCAGAATTTCGCTGACGGTCTGACCAGATGGCAGGGCGTAGTTCAACGCGCTCATGTAGGTCATCAAAATTTTGACCTGGTAGGGATACATATCGCCCATCGAGGGGATGTCTTCCTGATACAGGTCGGTTGCCAGCGGGAACCACGGGCGCTTGGTGGGATAGATGCCATCGAACAGCGTGGATTTCTCGAAGGTGGTGTTGGTGCGCAGGATGTCGAGACCGAACTTGGTCTGCTTGCCGTCGTACATCTTGCTTAAGATGAACGGACCTTCGGCTTTTGCGCCTGTGTAATCGTAACTGGTGCCTTTGATCATGCCGCCCGTGTGGTCGGGGTTGCCCACCAGGCAGTTGACGGTGTACCAGGCGATGACGTTGTAGAAGCCGTTGGTGTGCTGGCTGACTCCGCGATGGATGTCGGCGCAGGCTTTCGTGCCATGTGAGGTGAATTCGGTCGCCAGTTCAAGAATATCGTTCTCGCTGATACCGGCAATTTCTGCCCATTCTGCAACCGTGTGGCTCTGGGCTTCTTCATAGATGATTTGCAAGCCAGTCTTGCACTCGATGCCGTTCAGGGTGACGCTTGCCAGTGGCGCGCCCTGCACAGGGATGTCGGCGTTGTTCGGGTCAAAGAGCGCGGGCTGTTCGTCCACCAGCGCGACAAACGGGTCGAAGCCATATTCCACGCCATCGGGAGTGGTGTAGATGGTCGCTTCTTTTCCTTCGGCGTCTGTCTTTGTGCCTTTCACAACCAATTCCAACTCACTGCCGCGCAGGAATTTACCGGGCTTGCCTTCTTTGATTTTCACCAGCCAGGGACCGGTCGTCCAGGATTTCTCGCCATTTGCGGCTGCGGCGGCTTTGTTGGTATTGCTTAAAAACTTGACGTTGTGAAGTTCATTCTCGATGATCCAGCGGATCATGCCCATCGCCAGCGCGGCGTCTTCACCGGGCTTGATGGGTACCCACTTCCAGGCTTTGCTGGCGGCTTTGCTGTGACGCGGGTCAACCACCGCGAATTTGGACTTGCCGCTGACGTTGCCTTCAGTCATCTTGGGAACACGTTGCGGGGGGCCGTAATTGGCTTCCATCACGTTTGCCCCTACATAAATGACAAATTCGCTGTTGCCGGTATCGGTCTGCCAATAGAACTTGGAGCCGCCGCTGAACTTGCTCACGCCGTCAAACTGCTCGCTCATGGCTTTGCCGGAGAAATACAGCGATCCCTGGCAGACGGTGGTGTGTCCGTTGGCGTTGTTCGAGCCAAATGCGTCGCCCACGAAGCGTTTGAACAAATCGCCGCGCCCGTTCTTCAGGCGTCCCCACACAAAAGCAAACTGATTGTTCTTCGGTCCCAAATCGGGATGGTCGGGATCGATCATCTTATCGAGATGGTCGGCGAAGGTCTTTTTGAAGTCAGCGACCAGCGCTTTCTTTTTCTCCGCGTCTTTCTCGTCCAGAATTTTTGTGACAGCCGCAGACATCTCCTTGGCAAGCGCAGCATCGGTCATGGCATACAGGGAGCGGAAGCCTTCTACGTTACCTTCATCAAACAGGTTGCCGCCCTCGACGATTTCTTCAATGGCTTTATCAAATGGAACGCTGACCCACTGGCCAGCGCCGCGTTTGGTGCCAGGCTTGCGCTTCAATACACTGACGATGCGGTACGGGTCATACGCAGATTGGATACCCGCCTGCCCCTTCGGGCAGAGTCCGCCATCCAGTGTTGCCATGTCCTTAATGGGAGTGTCAAATGCCGGGTGGGGCCAGAGCGTCCACGGGCTGTAGGGATTGCCTTCAATTTTCGCGGCAACACCGTTCAGCAGTTTGACGCGAATAGCGCAACCCGTATTGCACTGCAAGCAGACAGTGTAAATCTGGTTTTCGGGCTTACTCTCGAAAAAAACACCTTCGGCGCTTTGCGTAGTCTGTGCAAATGCCTGCTGAACTGACGGCAGGTTTGCCAGAATTGCAGCCGCGCTGCCTGCCGCAGCAGAAACCTTAATAAAATCGCGGCGGGAGAGTTTATCTTTCTTGCTCATTTTACAACCTCCTCAGAGGAATTTTCTACTTTTGGGCGCATACCTAACACAGTGAACCCAAACAGGAATACCAGATAGCCAAACGCCAGCGCGAATAATGTTACAAGCCATTCAGACGTGGTTGGGAAGTAGTACGCCTTTAAGCCCGGACCCTGGAAGGCAATGATCAGCCCCTTTTCCACGACATCGATGGCGAGTTGAGTGGGGATGACGATGTTCAACGGCACAGCGATGTAGGTGGCAATCAGCAGTCCGGCAGCTACGCCAATGCGGCGCGCGGTCTGGGTTTGGGTCGCCAGCAGGATGATGGGCAATACCACTCCAAACCCCAGGTGGAAAATCCAGTAGACCCACCAGAATGGACCAAATAATGTGAGGGACAGCGCGGTTGCCTGTGCAGGAACGCCCGGGTACAGAATGACCAGCGTGGTAAGCGCGGAGACCAACAGGCTGATGACCAGGAAGGCAAGCAGTAATTTGCCCAACCGGCGCGAGACTTCAATGTATTCTTCGCTTGGGGTACGCATGAACCAGACGTATTGGAAGGCTAACAGTCCGGTTCCGGCGACGAGCGAGGAGATCAGGAAAAGCACCGGTAAACCGCTGCCTTGCCAGGCGGGGCGCCCAATCACTACGCCGAACACACTGCCCGCAATCACGACCAGCGCGATTCCCAGCGGCAGGCTTAGGAAGGAGAGCCACCTGGAGATTTTCTTGTAGAAGGCTCTTTGCGGGAGGAATATCAGCGCAAGTTTTGCCACAAGGACCACCAGATAGACCTGGTGCAGCCAGATCATCCAGGTCATCAACGAGCCCCACTGGGGCCAGACCAGCACATGCCAGAAGCGGAAGGGATGTCCCAGGTCGAGACCAATCAAGATCAATGCCATTGCAAGAATGGCAAGCGCAGAGAGGTAAAGCGTCGGCGCCATGCGTTCCAAATCCCGGGGCCAGTTGAAAACGTAAACCAGAAGCGTGAACACCAGCAATGAACCAACTTCCAGCCAGACCAAATATTCATAGGTCGCCACCCACAGCCCCCAGGGGACGTAGGAGCCGAGCGCCGTCAGGCGCAGTCCCTCGGTTAGACGCTGGTACATCCCAATGGAGCCGATCAACAGCGCGAGAATCCCAACGATCCACAGAATATGATTTGTGGTCAGTTTGAATTGCCTGCGTGGGGCGGCGGGTTTCTGGGGTATTTCCTGTTTCAGTTCTTGATCAGCCTCAGGAGCGGCATTTTTGTTCTTTTTCTCAGCCATGTCTTCCTCCGCTATACCAGGTAGTAAACTTTTGGCTTGGTGCCAAGTTCTTCACGCAGGCGAATGGCATTACTCTGCGTAATCAGCTCGGAAACCAGGCTTTCGGGATCGTTGGAATCGCCATAATAGGTGGCGCGCCCAATGCATGTGGTGGTACAAGCCGGCAACTCCCCTTCGTGGACGCGGTGCAGGCAGAAATGGCATTTACGCGCATTGCCCACCGGTGATTGCAATCCGCCGGGGCGATCCCACTCTTTGCCATATTCAAAGTTGGGGATACGTTCGTAGTCATCCGCCGTTTCGCGCCCAATGATCAGGCCGTCTGCCATGGGCAGGTTGTCGGTGTAGGCATGCCCAAAGTCGGTGGTGCGCGCGCTGTAAGGACAGGCGTTCAAACAGTAGCGGCAGCCGATGCAGCGGTCATAGTCCATGACGACAACGCCCTCTTCATTCGCATACGTCGCATTGACCGGGCAAACGGGCACACACGGCGGTTCGTCACAATGAAAACACGGGCGCGGCATGAATACCTGCGAAACATTCGGGTATGTACCGCGTTCTTGTTCCACAACAGGGCGATATACGACCCCGGGGGGAAGTTTGTTCTCCGCCACACATGCAATCGTACAAGCGTGACACCCTACGCATTTGCGCAGGTCAATCACCATGACCCAGCGGCGCTCCCCAGGCGCCTTTTTCAAAGCGCGCTGGAGTTCTTCGTGCATCCTCACGAGAACATCTTTCGGTTCCAGTGCCATAGAGAAGCCTCCTTTAAAAATTTGGTCGGATTAAATCCGATAAAGCCAGTGACATTTTCCCTCTTTGAGAGTTTTTTCAACAGCGGGGAAATTCCGCAACTTTTTGTTGGGTTGTAAGGAAAACCCCCACAAAGGAAAGATAATCGGCGCAGCTATTCATGACAATCGTCATATTCAACGTTTTGTTAGGTATGCAAACACCCACGCCTAAGAGAGCGTTTCTTAAGTCAGACCCTAAAGGTTTTCGCCGCAAAACAGAACCATCATTTGCAAAAAAGCGCCCACAAAACGGCGTTTTCGTAACCGTAGGAAACCTTTAGGGTCTTTGCCTGCGAGTTAAGAAACAGTCTCTAAAGTTAAATGGCAAACGCACCTTCGAAGATTCATTTCGAAGGTGCGTTTGCCGTGAAGGGCAGGCCGCGCAGCCGCTTTGACCGTTCTTTAATGTACGCCAACTTCCTCGTGTATATGATAGGGCACGTTGATGATGACGATACCATGCTGCCGTTTGAGTTGACTGCGAAGAAGGTCTGCGGTGTTCGTATGTAATGCGGACGTCATCCGGTTATCTGAAACAAATTCGGGTACAACGATGGTGATGGTTTCACCCGGCTGACGCTGCCGCGCGATGTCGGCGATATAGCCCAGTATTGGCTCAAGGAAGAGCCGATAGGGCGAATTCAACATCACCAGCCGAACACCTTCACCCCAGGTTTCCCACTTCTGGCGGACTTTTTCAGAATCCTCCGGTTCAATCGTGACATGGACCGCTGTTATGTCGTCTGATAACATGCGCGCATAGCGCAGCGCAGCCAGGGTGCCCTGATGCACACCGCTGACCGGCATGATAATGCGATGGCGCATGGTATGCGGCGGGATGGTGCCAAAGTTGTCAAGCGAAAGTTTTTTGGCGAGGTTGTTGTAATGCCGATGGATGAGCCAGAATACTGCAACAAGAACTGGAATGAGGATCAAAACAAGATACGCGCCATCCTGAAATTTGGTCACTGCAAAGATTGTCATCACGATTGCTGTGCAGATGGCGCCAAACCCATTGACAAACATCTTGACATGCCACTTCTTCTCATAACGCAGCACGGAACCGCGCTCCTTCTTTTCCTCACCGGGTTTTAGCTGTCCAATTTTCCGCCAGCGCAAAGCCATACCGCCCTGCGACAATGTAAATGAGAGGAATACGCCGATTGCATATAAAGGGATCAACCTTGTAACACTGGCATTGAACAGTACGATCAACCCCGATGAGATCAATGCGAGAGTGATAATACCTCGTGAATATACCAGGCGGCTGCCGCGATATGCCAGTTGGCGCGGTATAAAACCGTCTTTTGCCACCAATGCCCCTAAACGCGGAAAATCCGCGAAGGCTGTATTCGCCGCCATAATCAAGATGACTGTGGTTGCTGAAATAAGCAAGAGATACAAAATTCCGCGTCCATCATATATTGTGCGGGCGATCTGTGAGATAACTGTTTCGGCTTCGGAAGGAACTGCATGAATATGGCGGGCAATAAATGAAATGCCAAGAAAGAACGTGCTTAGAATCACAGCCATCCAAACCAACGTAATGCCCGCATTTTTGCTGCGAGGTTCCTTAAACGCCGTAATGCCGTTTGATATTGCTTCAATTCCTGTTAGCGCTGCCGTGCCACTTGAGAAAGCGTGGAGCAGCAGAAAGGGCGTAATGACCGTTAATACTCCATGCATCTCCAACTCAGGCGGATCAATGACCACCCCCAGCGAGCCTGAAAAAAAGCGCCAGAGCCCGGTTACGATGGTAATCAGCATCACAACAACAAAGAAGTAGGTTGGGATTGAAAACACCACGCCGGACTCCTTTACACCCCGTAAATTAATCAGCATGATAAAGAGTATGAATACCACCGCCACAATAACACGATATGGATGTAAAGCAGGAAATGCAGAGACAAGCTGTGCCACACCCGCCGCAATGGAAACAGAAACGGTTAAGATGTAATCTGTTAGGAGCGCTGCCCCGGCAATTAATGCTGGGAATTCGCCGAGATTATCGCGTGATACGATATAAGCGCCGCCGCCATCAGGATAAGCGTGAATGGTCTGTTCATAGGAGATAGCGACAATTGCCAGCAAAACCACAATGGCGATTGAAATGGGAAAGATATATCCAAAAGCCATTGTCCCCGCTGCAGCAAGGATCACAAGGATTTCCTGTGTGGCATAGGCAGTGGATGAGAGTGCATCGGAGGCAAATACAGCCAGCCCTACTCTTTTCCCAATAGTTTGATGGGGAGCGTCTGCGGTGGACAAGGGGCGGCCGATAAACCAGGATTGCAAAGTCTGTGGCGGCTGGTAGTCTGTGTCTCGCTCGATAATCGCAGTTTGTGAGTTATCTTCGTGGTTGATCATGGTTTCCAACTTAAAAAATATTTTTCCAGTGAGCTATCCGAACAGACTGTTCCAGCCCCAAATTGATACGGCTTCCGCCAGGAGGGAGATGTAAAGCAATGTCGTATGCGCCCAATCCGTGGGAAATTGTGCAAGTTCTAATTGCAGCCAAAAGAACCCAAGGATGATTCCAATGGAGCCCACCCAGGCCATTGATTCGCCCATCCAACTCGAGCGCAGGCGCGTTTCCCGTTGATAGAGCCCGGTAAAGATATAGACTGTGGCGTTCAAATTTGATTCCAGAATCTGGCTTAATGGCTTGCGCGCAAAGCCTGTGCGTTGTTCCGCGAAACAGGCGATCACATCCCCTGCGCGCCATTCGGACTTAACCGCGTTCAGCCAGTTGTTTCCAAATTCGATTTTTGATGCGACGGAGATATTGCCGTCCCCGACCATTGCGGATAGAGTTACAAGCTGCCGGCGCAATCTTGACTCATGGGCCGCATCTTTACTTAGACCGAGAAGTTGGACGCGGCTTTTTAGAGCATTTGCCAGCTCCCAGATTTTTCGAGCCGTGAGAGCAGAATCCACTTCGGATTCAGGTATAAGGACAATTAAACGGCGGACAGGCTGAGGGTCCGGAAAAGAAGCGGGGGGTAATGTCAAGGCGGGGAAGCGTAGATCAGGTTTGTTCATGTCACCTCACAGTAAGTGAATCCTATCCATCCCGCATAAAACGGCGACAAAAATTTTGGGCAATCGTATAAAGAAAACATAAAAACGCCCTTTTGCAAGGGCGCTGTAAGGTGCGAGATTTATGTCATTGCGAGGAGCGTTCTTCGCGACGAAGCAATGACATGGGCTATTTACTCATCTGCAATAAAGCGATACCCGATCCCGGGTTCGGTGAGAATAAACTGCGGGCGTTCAGGGTCCACCTCAAGTTTTTTGCGAAGTTGTCTCATATAGACGCGCAGGTATTCGGTGTGGTTGGCGTCTGCGGGATCCCATACATTTGTGAGAATGCTTTGGTGTGTGAGCACGCGTCCATGATTGGCGGCGAGGTACGCCAGCAATTTATATTCAGTGGCAGTTAACTTAATGTCCTCATCGCCGCGCTTGACGCTATGCCACGCAAGATCGATCACCAGTTCGCCAACGCGAATAACTTTGCCCTGCACCCCCTGCCTGCTCGTGGAATGACGCAGCGCCACGCGCACGCGCGCCAGCAATTCTTCGATGCCAAATGGCTTGGTCAGGTAATCGTCCGCGCCTTTGTCGAGTGCGGCCACTTTATCGCGTTCGCTATCGCGCACCGACAAAATAATGATTGGGCATTGTGTCCATTCACGCAGGCGTGTGCAGACTTCCACACCGTCCATGTCTGGCAGCCCCAGGTCAAGGATGACGATATCGGGTTCATTGGTTGCCGCCAGGGTGAGACCTTCCTCGCCGCGACTCGCTGTTGTGACCTTGAATCCTTTTTCGGTCAGGATCGTGCGAATTGCGCGTTGGATCTGTGGTTCATCATCTATGACAAGAATATGGGGGGCGTTACTCATTCATTCTCCGTGTCCATTAGCAGATTGGGAGGTGAAACACCCTCCCAGTTTAATGGGAAGGTGAAATTAAAAGACAACCCATCAGATATGTTCTCTGCCCAAAGCCGACCGCCGTGCGCTTCGATAATTCCTTTGCATATCGACAAACCAAGCCCTGTGCCTGTGACTTGGTCCGCCGCAGTGATGCGGAAAAACTTGTCGAAGATTCGTTCCAGATGTTCCTGCGGCACTTGCGGTCCCTGGTTGCTG
>JAUXWL010000014.1 GCA_030680155.1 Anaerolineales bacterium | reverse complement strand
ATGCCGCGGGATAGTAATCCCTGCTCGAATTTCAAACGGAAGGATGCCATGCCGCCCGTCCCCTGTACGAACGGCGTGATGCAAATGCGGGTCATGATGAAATTATAACGTAACGGTTTTATGGTATCCTTCGTTCAACATCATTCAGGGAGCATTTTTATGTATATCGCCATTGAGGGCGTGATCGGCGTGGGCAAGACCACGCTCGCCCGCCTGTTACAACCAGCCTTTGACGCGGACGTTTTGTTGGAGGTGTTCGAGGAAAACCCCTTTCTCTCCGATTTTTATGGAGACCGCGCCCGCTACGCATTCCAGACGCAGATCTTCTTTTTGCTGAGCCGCTACCGACAGCAAAATAATAATGTACCCGGCATTCTCGCCGCAGGAAAAAACCTGATCGCAGATTACACCTTCGCAAAAGATGCGCTGTTCGCGGGCATTAACCTGAAAGGCGACGAACTCGATATGTATCACAAAGTACACGAGGCGCTTGGCGAAAAGATCCCCAAACCCGATTTGTTGGTCTATCTGCAAGCCACCACCGACACGCTGATGAGCCGCATCGCCTTCCGCGATAGACCCTACGAGCGGCAAATGGAACGCCGTTACATCGACGATTTGAACATGGCGTATGAAGAATTTTTTTCCAAGCCTTTCGACCATGCGCCCATTTTGAAAATTGACAGCAACGAATTGAACATTATCCAAAATACGGAACACATCAGGTTGATCGAAAACCGCATCCGCGAGACGTTGGGGCTGGCTCCATTCCAACCAGCCTTACTCACCTAGGGAGGCTGCTTTGCGCGTAACACGAGATTCACTTTTACGAATTGCGAAAGAAACAGTGCAGGAGCGGGCGTATAACGATCCCGACATCATCGCCGCCTATCTCACGGGTTCCCTGCGCACCCCTGAACCCATGCTGGGCGGCGCCGCCGATATCGACCTGGTCTTCGTCCACAAAACCCCGCCACTGAAATCACGCGAGTTCATCAAACTTACGCCCGATTTTCACCTCGATATTTCGCGCCGCGCAAAGGACGAATTCAAATCTCCGCGCGAATTGCGCGCCGACCCGTGGCTCGGCTACGAAATGTACGACCCCGTCCTGCTGTACGAGCGCGAAAAATTCTTCGATTTCGTGCAAGCCAGTCTGCGCGCAGGTTTCGACTTCGAACAACCGCCGCTCACCTTGCAGCGCTGCCGCACATTGCTCAGTCATGGGCGCGGCAACTGGATGGACATCGCCGAGTTCGATGGTCAGGCGGGTCCCAAAGAAATTCGAAAATATATGAAGTCACTCTTCCATGCCGTCAACGCGGTTGCCGAGTTGAGCGGTCCCCCCATTTGGGAGCGCCGCCTTCTGCTTGATTTCCCCGCCCGCGCCGAAGCCGCGCAAAAGCCTGGCATGGTCGCCGCGGTGTACGGTTTGCTCGGCGCAAACAATATTGACGCCGAAAAAATAAAAAGCTGGCTGGCAGACTGGAAGCAAGCCCTCAAACTCGCCTCCGAAACCGCAGGCGTGGATATGCGGATTCATCCCGCCCGCCTGAATTATTATGACAAAGCCGCCAAAGCCCTGCTGGAAAGCGACACGCCTCTTTCCGCGCTGTGGCTTGTTCTGCACACCTGGACCTTATCCGCCGCTGTGATGACGGGCGACCACCTCCAGTTCTGGCAATCCGCAGTCTCAGAGTTGGGTCTGCTCGGAGACCGCTTCACCGAAAAAGTGGAGGGACTCGATCACTTCCTCGACGAGATCGAAATCATGCTCGAGGAAATCGCCGCCGCCAACGGGCTGGACGCCGAACCCTCGACTGGATTCCAAATCTAGGTATAATCAGCGCCGATGTACCGAAGGTTCCCTCCGCACCCCCCGCTCGAAACGCCACAACAGGGCGCATTATTTTATTTTTGTTCTCAAAAAGCCTGACAGTTAACTGTCAGGCTTTTTCTTAACCACATACGGAGTGCAGACTTCAGTCTGCGGACTAAAGTCCGCACTCCGTAAGGAGATTTTTTATAAACGACCTTACTGACGAAAACTGGAAATCTTCAGACTATCAAACGAATCAACCACCAAACCAGGAGACCAAACAAATGCCAACTCAATCCCAATCCCCCCACCTGCCCTTCGGCGAAAATAAGAATGCCCCGTGGTACGGCAAGGACATTCTTTCCGTCAAGCAGTTCAGCCGCGATGACCTGGACTATGTGTTCGGCGTGGCGCATGAGATGCGCGGCATGGTCGAGCGCGTCGGGACGTTTGACCTGCTGAAAGGGAAAATTCTCGCCAACCTGTTCTATGAGCCGTCCACCAGAACATCGTCCTCGTTCATTGCGGCGATGGAGCGCCTCGGCGGCAGTGTGATCTCGATCAACGAGGTCAAGTACTCGTCTGTGTCGAAAGGCGAGAGCCTGCCAGATACCATCCGCACGCTCGAATGCTACGCAGATGTGATGGTGCTGCGTCACCCCGAAACAGGCTCGGCGGCGATTGCGGCGAAGGCGGCGCGCAAGCCTGTCATCAATGCGGGCGATGGCGTAGGTGAACATCCCACCCAGGCATTGCTGGATGCCTTCACCATCTTCGAAGAACTCGGCGTGGGTCGCATTGACGGATTGACCATCACCATGCTCGGCGACCTGAAATACGGACGCACCGTCCATTCGCTGGCGCGCCTGCTTTCGATGTACGATGTGAAATTGAATTACGTCTCGCCCGATATTTTGAAGATGCCCAAAGAAGTAATGGATGAAGTTGCGGAGAAGGGAATCTCGCAAAAGGAATTCGGCAGCCTCGAAGAAGCGCTCCCCGAAACCGATGTGCTGTATGTGACCCGTGTCCAGAAGGAACGCTTTGAAGACCCCGCTGATTATGAAAAGGTCAAAGGCGCGTATGTGATCGACCCGCAAATTATGAAAGCCGCCAAGCAGGAAATGATCGTGATGCATCCGCTTCCGCGTGTGACCGAAATCAGCATGGACTTCGATGATGATCCCCGCGCTGCCTACTTCCGCCAGATGGAGTATGGTCTGTATGTGAGAATGGCATTGCTGGCGATGGTGTTGGGGAAGGCGTAGGGGGGAGTAATAAGTAACGAGTGACAAGTAAAAAGTAGGAAGGAAAAAGAAACGAGTTGTGAGGCAGTCTCACAACTCGTTTCTCATTTCTTATCCCTTGTTACTTGCTCTTCAATCTTCCGCTGCTCTCGCCACTTCTTCAGGCTCGAAGACGACTTCTTCTTTTCCCGTCAACTTCGCTTCGATCTTGGAGACGATCAATCGCAGGTGACCATTGTGGGCGACATAATCCAAATCATCGGCAGGGACGGCGAGCACGGGGCAAAGCGTGAAATTCTCGATCCAGCCTTCATACAGGTCGTTGAGATTTTGCAGGTATTCGGGGGAAATCTGACGCTCGTAATCACGTCCGCGCTGGCTGATGCGGTTCAGGAGTGTATCCACCGAAGCGCGTAAATAAATGACAAGGTCTGGCGGCGGCAAAAACTGCACGGCGGTTTCGTACAACTCGCGATAGGTCTGATAATCGCGGTCGCTCATGTTACCCTGTTGGTACAGGTTGTGCGCGAAAATTTCAGCATCCTCATACACACTGCGGTCTTGAATGACCGAGTTGGGATGGGAGGCAAGGTTGAGATGCGAGCGCAGGCGGTGGGTCAGAAAGAAAACCTGCGAATGGAACGCCCACGCAGACATATTCTTGTAAAAATCAGCAAGGTAGGGGTTTTCGGTGACTGGTTCGTAGAACGGGTCCCAGTCCATTTCGTCACACAACATTTTCACAAGCGTGGATTTGCCCACGCCGATATTACCCGCAATTGCCACAAATCGTTTCATAAATTAAGCCCTCAGAGTTTTTTTCTATCTTACCACCAGGACGAAAAAAGACACGGACTTTTAAGAAAAATAAGGCGGGTTATTATTACAACGCAAGGTTGCTCCCTGCACTACACTCAAATCCGGGCATACTTACTTCCCCGGCGCGGGGTTTTTCAAGTAAAACGCCGCCGGGGACGGCGGCTGAGCCTTGACTAAAAAAGGCGGGCTATTCACCCGCCCAAAAGGCTCAAACGATTAAGGGATTTCGCCAGCCAGTTCCTGATCGATCAACTGCTGGAAGTTGAGGAGCGGCTGCGCGCCCACAATGGCCAGTCCGTTCACAAAGAATGTCGGTGTGGACTGCACCCCAATGCTGAAGGCATACTGCATATCCTGCTGGATGAAATCATCATGCTTGCCGCTGTCAAGGCAGGCTGTGAATTCTTCAACATCAACTTCAAGGTCCGTGGCGTATTGCACATACACAGTCCGGCCAAGAGCGTCGCTGCTGAACAATTTTTCATGATAATCCCAATACACGTTCTGGTCATTCGCACAAAGCGAAGCCACCGCGGCAGGCATCGCCTCAGGATGAATCGATGTCAGCGGCAGGTTGCGATACACAAAGCGGATCTGACCGGGATACGCATCCAACAACGCTTGATAGGTCTGCTCATGGAAGCGGCGGCAGTACGGGCACTGGAAGTCGCTGAACTCCACGATGGTGATTGGCGCATCATCCGGGCCGAAGCTGGGATAGCCTTCGATGGAGATGTCGTAGCGGGAAGGCGGCTGCGGCTCGGCGGTGGGCGCCGCCACAAGCGGACCTGAGGGCTGGTCCTGCGCTGCGGAGGGTTGTCCCGCCGCTGGGGCAGCTGCAACAGCCCCACGTCCCCACAGGACGTAACCAAGCATAAGACCTACACCGAAGGCCAGCACAACCAGCGCAGAATAGAAGTGACTGCGCTTGAATGTAATGGTTTCATCCGCGTCGGGCATGTAGGTCTCTTCGATTTCAACAACAGGGGTGGATTTTTTCGATTTAGTAACCATGGTTCGAGATTATAGCCTTTCTATGATTTTTGTGCAGGGGAAAGCGCCCAGAATGGGTACGGCGGCTTGAGCGACTGCCGCTGACAACCTTTGCGCGCATACTAACTCACTTTACGAAAAATTACTTTCCGACCCTGAAAGGGTCGCATGATTATAGTGTTGAAGGGCGATGAAAACCCCAACCCCGAAGGGGTGTCATAGGTTGTAAAATTCATGTCATCCCTTCGGGATTGAACTGCGTAAGGTGAGGTATTTAAGTCTGAGCGCATACAAGGGTTGTCAGCGCGGACTACAAAATCTCCGGATTTCGCTCGAACGTCGGGAGACTTTCGACTCCGTTCATGCACGCACACAAGTCTGTGCTCTGCATCGTTTTTCAGATTATGCGACTACTTTGTGGATCAATCGCCTGTCTGCGGGTCGCGCTGCGCGGGTGGTTGATCCTTTTTGGGGAATAGAACCAGGCCGAGGCTGGGGAGAGAGGCGAGAAATTTCCGAACAGATGGAATCCTCACGATGAGAAAAATGGCGAGGGCGAGTCCATAGATCAATGGGCGGATGATGTCGCCGGACAAGGAAAGCAGGTCGCCTTTTTTGCTCCAGATGTAATGCAAGACGGCGAGAGGCGCTATGAGATAGACAAGGCGGTGCAGGCGTTTCCAGTTTTTGCCGAGGCGCTTTTTCCAGATGTCGAAGGACGTGAACGCAAGCGGGACGAGCAGGAGAAAGGTGGTTGCGCCGACGATGATATAGGGTTTTTGCAAAACAGTTTGGGCGATCTGACTCCATGCGAGACCGTAATCCAAATCCACAAAGATGATGACATGGATGGTGGCGTAGAGAAAGGCGTATAAGCCCAGTGTGCGGCGACGCTTGAGCGGCTCGCTCCATTTGAAGAGACTGTTAAGCGGCGTGCAAAGCAGGGAGAGCGCCAAAAGAGTGATGGCGTGACGCCCCGTGCGCTGTTCGAGTTCCTGAATGGGGTTGATGGAAAATGTGCCGGCCAGCAATTCGATGACGATCCATACAAGCGCAGACCATGCATAAATGTGGATGGCAATTTGAAGCAGGGTGAAGCGGGAGAAGAGTTTCATTTGACCTGAGGTTCGGCTTAATAGTGAAGACTCAAATCCATGCCGTCATACAGACTTGCGACCTGTTCGCCATAGCCGTTGAACATCAGCGTTTCGCGGCGGCTGAGTTCGCCAATGCGGCGTTCGGACGCCTGCGACCAGCGCGGGTGATTGACTTGCGGGTTGACGTTGGCGTAGAACCCGTATTCGCTTGGCGCAACGGCAGCCCAAAGCGTATCGGGCATTTTATCGGTAAGCTCGATCTTGACGATGGATTTGATGGACTTGAATC
Organism: Anaerolineales bacterium; assembly: GCA_030680155.1. Taxonomy (GTDB): domain Bacteria; phylum Chloroflexota; class Anaerolineae; order Anaerolineales; family Villigracilaceae; genus Villigracilis. The sequence continues at coordinate 10,489 of JAUXWL010000014.1, read as the reverse complement.
CATATTTCCACGGCACAACGAGACGGATCGGCGCGCCGTTCTGCGGCAGGATGGTCTCGCCATAGATGCCAGTGGAAAGGATGGTCAGGTCGTGCATGGCTTCATCGAGGCGTAACCCTTCCTGATACGGCCAGGGATAGAACGGGCTGCCCTGTCCCTTCATTTCTTCGGGACGATAGACCGTTTCAAAGCGGACGTATTTCGCATCCGAGGTCGGTTCGACCAATTTGAGCAGGCTGGCCAGCGTGAAACCATTCCATGGAATGACCATGCTCCACGCTTCCACGCAGCGCAGGCGATAGATGCGTTCCTCCTGCGGGAAGAGACTCAGCAGGTCTTCGATGCCAAAGGTGCGCGGCTTGGCCACCATGCCGCTGACTTCCACCGTCCATGGGGTGGTGGTGAAGCCTTTGGAGAGGGGGGCTACCGCTTCCTTGTTGGCGCTGAATTCATAATAATTGTTGTAGTTGGTGATGTCTTTTAAGGAATTGGCGGGGTCGCCGAGTTCATCGGTCTTAAGCACACCAGGCACTCCTTCGGGCGCATCGGTGAGTTCTGCCGCATTGGGCGTGCAGGCGGCAAGCGCAACACTGCCCGCGACCACACCGGCGGCCTTGATAAAGTCGCGCCGCGAGAAATAGACATCTTTCGGCGTAATTTCGTATGATCGAATTGGAACGGATTTAAATGGATTATTCATGCCTTCTCTCCTCTTGCAAATCTAAGGGTATGTCTCTGCAAGCAACGCCTGGATGGCGGCTTCGGTTTCGTTATATCGTCCTTCGCCAATGTGGATATAGCGGATATGCCCCTGTTTGTCGATCAGGTATAACGTAGGCCAATATTGGTTCTTGTACGCCCGCCAGGTTACGCCGTCGTTATCCTGCGCAACGGCATATTTTATGCCATACGATTTCACAGCCCGTGCAAGGTTCTCAAGGCTTTCTTCGAAAGCAAATTCGGGATAATGATTACCAATGATGACCAGCCCTTGCGGAAAGTAGGTTTCGTGCCATTCCTTGAGGGACGGCATCACGTTCACACAATTGACGCATTCAAACGTCCACATTTCCAAAGCGACAACCTTGCCGCGCAAATCGGCAAGGCGCAGCGGGGCGTCCACATTCAGCCAGGTGCCATTTGTCAGTTCGGGAGCAGGTCCCAGGTTGGGATAAGAGCCGTCGGCGGCAGGAATGACGCGTTCAGCGGGCGGGGAGGACACCGCGCACGCAGTCAGCAGCAAAAGGATTCCAGAAATGAGTCGTTTCATTTGTACCAATAAGATGCGCCAATTCTAAGGAAACTTCCTTATGGCAAGATGATAGCTGCTTAAGAGATCTCCCCACAAAATTCATTCGGGCGTCTTAACTGGCACACACAAAGGCTCCCCATCACAGACGGAAAGTCTCATCCTTGGATACGACAATATTACTCTTTGAACGAGTCGAGCGCTTCCTGCATGGACGGGTAAATACAGATGCTTTGCAAAAAGCCTGCAATGCTCAAGACATAATGCACCTGCGAAGAGGGGCGAGCCAATACGAAATATGGCGACTTAAATGTTTTATCGGCATTTTCGGCATTCCAGGCTTGCATCGCTTCAGCGGGAGTGAACATTTTGTAGATGGTGTGCATGGCGCGCAAGCCCGCGCTGGTTACCATATCCACGCCGCCCAGGTCGATAACCAGGTGTTGGCTGCCTGCATCAAAAACTTCGCGCGCCTTTTCCACAGCCAGGGATTCCGTCTGTCCATCCAGGTTGCCTTCAAAATGCAGGATGGGTACGGGTCCCTCGGTTTTCGTGATTTTCAATAGCTCTGACATTTAAGAACCTCCTCGATACTTCGGCGGCAATACGGGTAAGTGTCGGCATTATACATCATCAGTACTTCACGAAAGCGCGTAATTGGCGGTCTCTACCGCCAGATTTGCGCTACACCTGCCCTGGCGGGCGGTGCCAGGGGAGAGCGCACGCTGCGCAGTACGCGAGGTTTTCGTGATCTACTGATCATATAAAAAAATCCCCGCGTCTCTAACATGATGTATGGTATGCACGCAAAACTATTGGTAACTTGCTCCCTGACTGCTGCCCGAAACGTTATCGCTCGACAATTTAATTCCCACTCACTCCCCGCGTTCCACCGTCACCCGCATCGAAACGCCGTCCGTGCTGACATCGATCCAGCCGCTGCGGTCGGTGCGCAGGAGCGAATATCCGCCGCCGAGAGAATCCAACACTTCTTGCGAAGGCAGTCCGTTTGGGTCGCCGGCAGCGACGCTCAATACCACCAGTTGCGGGGTCATATTCTCGAACAGGTCAATCGGGTTCGTCGGCGCATAGCCTGACTCCGCCAGCAGCAGCACATCCACTTTTCCGATGGCGTTTCCATATTCAAGCGCCTCAAGCATCCCTTCACTCAGACCGATGGGAAGCAAGGCGCGGAAACTCCCATATTGGATGAGAACCACGCTTCCTCTCGGACCTGTTGCCTGAATCTCGATAAAGGAGTTTTCTCCCAGCTCGAGCCTTTGTCCCGCTTCCGCGCGGGTGACGGGGATGCTTTCTTTCGCGAAATATTCATCCAACAATTGCGCGGAGAACGAGGCTTGGACATTTCCGCTCCACAACACATTTTCAGGCGGATAGATTTCCACAAGCCGCGGCAGCGCCGCCAGCTGATTCTCCTGCGTGGAGGCGATGATGAGCCAGTCCAATTTGCGCGAGAAGAGCGGCAGCCGCCGGCCGAGTTCATCGGAAAGGTCGGTCACGCTCGCGCCGCCGTTGATGAGAATGTTCCGTCCTTCCGGCGTTTGAATGAGCGCCGCATCCGCCGAGCCGACTTCGAGGAAGGTGATGTGGAATTGTCCATCGCCAGCCGTGGCGGAGGCGCGCCAGACCAAAATCATGCAGATGAAGAGCAGGGAGAATGAGGCAGTCAATGCGGCGGCGCGGAGCGCGCCCGCTGTCCGCTGGAACCAGGCTTGGATGTCTGACCAGCCAAACGTCACAGAGAGAAGCGCGATATAGGTGGCGAGGACGATCCAGATGGAGGCGTCTCCCAGCACGATGACTCCGTTCGGCACGCGGTCGAATAACTCCACAATGCCGATGCTGTAGGCGGAAAAGGGCCAGGCGATCCACGCGATCAGTTGACCGAGCGGATAGATGATGAGGCTGACCAGCACCGCCAGCCCGCTGACGATCATCACCGGCGGCTGCACGGGCAGGATGAATGGGTTGGCGATAAATGAAATCAGGGAGATGCGTTTGAAGTGATATGCCATGATCGGAATGGTGGTCAATTGCGCGGCAAAGGTGAGCGTGACGTTTTCGTTGACGATACGCGCAATTGTACTTGTATCTTCCTTTATAAGTTTTTCGATGATGCGGTTGGTGAAGTTCGAGAACGGCTCGGAATATAAAATGAGACCGAGCGTGGCGAAAAACGAGAGTTGAAAACTGACATCCCACAACACCAGCGGATTGATGAACGCCATCAGCAGCGCAACTGCCATAAGCGCATTCATGCCGTCGTTGCGCCTGCCAACCTGCCGCGCAAAAAGTGAAACACTGCCCATGAATGCGGCACGCATGACTGCCGCATCCCCGCCAACAAGGAAGGCATAGAAAAAGATTCCGATCACGGCAATGACTGCGCCCGTGCGTTCGTTGGTGAGATTTTTGAAAATGGAAAAGAAGATGCCCGCAATGATGGCGATGTTGAAACCAGAGATGGCGATGATGTGGGCCGTGCCTGTGTCCTTGAAGGCTTGTTGCAGTCTTTCAGATAGCCCCGTTTGCACGCCGAGCAGGATACCCGCCAAGAGAGACGCTTCGGGGTCTGGGAAGAGGCGGTAGGTGTTCTCGAGCAGTTTGGTTTTTAGTTTATATATCTGCGCGGTGACGATAGCGCCGCCATTGCCGGGCAGTCGCGTGACATCGGCTTTGTTCACGTATGAATGAATCCCGTACCGCGCCAGATAATCACGATAGGAGAAATCCTCGTTCTCAGGCGGAGTCTTCAACTGTCCACGCAGGCGGATGCGCTCGCCGTATTCGTACGTCTGGTTGATCGGCACGCGGACAAGGATCAAGCCAGAGGCGGGCATGTCTCCGCTGCCAGTGTCCACGGCTTCGACCTGGATGCGGAGGTTGGTGTATCTGTCGCGGTAATCGGGCAGGCGGGTCAGCGAACCTGTGATGAGCAGGTCATATTCGCGGTCATTGTAGAAGGCGATGTGGAAGGCATCAATATTCGGCTGGCGGAGTTGATAGTAGGCGGAGCCGAGGAATAAGAAAGCAGGAAGTAAGAAGTAAAAAGTGGGAAGTTGGGAGGCGTAATTTGTGATTCGGGATTCGTAATTAGGGCGGCGGGTGATAAGGCGGCGGAGGATGAGGGAAAGAAACAGGGAGAAAACTGTAATCAGCATCCATGCCCAAGTGGGGAGGGAAAGGTTGTGCGCGAGGATGATGCCTGTAAGGAAGGAAAGGGAAATCCACAATAAGGGCATGGGGCGGATTCTACATTAGATTGGGATATTGCGGTCTGCCGTCCATCGTCTGCGGTCCGTCTGTCACCCCAATGCCACATCCAGAATCATCATGATCGTAAACCCGAGCATCGCGCCGCCCGTGGCGATGTGGATATCTTTCTCCAATTGCGATTCGGGAATCAACTCTTCGATGACGACGTAGATCATCGCTCCAGCCGCGAAGGCCAGCGCGTAGGGCAGGATCGGTTTGATGAAGATGACAGCGGCGGCTCCCAACACGCCGGCAATGGGTTCGACCACCCCAGAGAGCTGCCCATACCAAAAACTTTTCAGGCGGCTCATGCCTGCGCGATGCAATGGCGCGGCGACGGATGTCCCTTCAGGGAAGTTTTGCAACCCAATGCCGACCGCCAGCGCAATTGCGCCCGCCAGTGTCGCGGATGAGTGTCCATCATACAATGCGCCAAACGCCACACCGACTGCCAATCCCTCAGGGATGTTGTGCAGGGTAATCGCCATCACCAAAAGGACACTCTTCTGCCAGCGGGTCTTGATACCTTCCGCCTCTTCGATGGGATAGCCGACGTGCAAATGCGGCAGGACTTTATCCATACCCCAAAGGAACAGCCCGCCCAAAAGAAAGCCAATTGCGGCGGGCAGCCACGCAGGTTGATCCATCTCCTCCGCCATCACAATGGACGGCGCAAGCAGCGACCAGAAACTGGCGGCGATCATCACACCCGCAGCGAAACCAAGCATTCCGTCTAAAAAGCGGCGGTTGACATCCTTGAAGAAAAACACAACACTCGCGCCAAGCGCGGTCACAAACCATGTGAAACAGGTCGCTAAAAACGCCTGCATGATGGGGTTGAATTCGGAGAACCATTCGATGAACATATTTCCTCACGGACGATGGGCAGTAGACGGTGGACGATGGACGGTGGACGGTGGCAAGCGGTTTATCGTCTGCGGTCTACGGTCTACGGTCTACGGTCATATTCCGATTATAAATCTCACACCGCAAACCCAACCCTGACAACCTTCCTCCAAAATAATGACATTCCCATAAACCCGAAAGGTATAATCCCATCATCATGGCTGAAAAGGAACTCATCCTCGTCACAGGCGCAACAGGATATGTCGGCGGGCGGCTGGTGCCGAAATTGCTTGAAGCGGGATATCGCGTGCGCTGTCTGGTGCGCGATCCGTCCCGATTGCAGGGGCGCGGGTGGTTGAAGCAGGTTGAGGTGGCGGCAGGCGATGCGCTTAATCCCGATGATCTGGCAAACGCGATGCGCGGTGTCACCGTCGCATACTATCTCATGCACGGTAAACAGGGCGGCAAGGACAATGCAGACCGTGATTTGCAAGCCGCGCGAAATTTTGCCCATGCCGCTGAAGAAACAAAGATCGAACGCATCATTTACTTTGGAGAGTTGGTGGACCCAACCGCCAATCTTTCCCCCTACCTGCGCTCGCGGCATGAAACGGGATACCTGCTGCGTTACAGCAGTGTGCCCGTCACCGAGATTCGCGCGGGCATGATCGTCGGCTCAGGCTCCGTCCTGTTTGAAATGATCCGTTATCTGACGGAGCGCGAACCGTTGCTGGTATGTCCCGCCTGGTATTTCTCGCAAGCCCAACCCATCGCCATTCGGGATGTGCTCGCCTATTTGGTGGATGCGCTCAAGACGCCTGGCACAGTGGGACGCGTGATCGAAATTGGGGGACCTTCGCGCCTCACTTACGCGGACATGCTGCTTGGTTATGCAAAGGAGCGGAATCTACGCCGCTGGTTGATTCGCACACCGTTTCACGCCCCGAGGTTATCCGCGTACTGGGTACACATGGTCACGCCGATTCACTGGCGGGTGGTCGCCCCGCTGATCGAAGGTCTGCGCGCGAATCTCATCGTCCGTGATGATGCGGCGCGGAAGTTGTTCCCGCAGATCGAACCGCTTGATTTCCAGACCGCCGTCCATCTTGCGCTCGGACGCATCCAACGCGACAACGTGGAGACTTCATGGTCGGACGCATTGGTCACCGCGGTGGGAGATGTCAAACCGTATGAGTTCGTGGTGGAGGAAGGCATGTACATCGAACGCCGCCAAGTCGTGTTGGATCTGCCGGCCGAGACGGTCTTCCGCTCGTACACGGGCATCGGCGGCGAGCGCGGCTGGCTGTACATGGATTGGAGTTGGGCGTTGCGCGGCTGGCTCGACAAAGCCATCGGCGGTGTCGGCTTGCGGCGCGGAAGGCGTCACCCCGACAATATTCACCCCGGCGAGTCGCTGGATTTCTGGCGCGTGGAAACCGTGGAGAAGAATCGCCTGATGCGTTTGCGCGCGGAGATGAAATTACCAGGCAAGGCGTGGCTGCAATTCGAGTCCCTGCCAAACAAAGATGGAAAGACGCTGTTCTCCGTCACCGCCTATTTCGCACCGTATGGACTCTTTGGCTTTTTATACTGGTACGCCATGTGGCCCTTCCACAAACCGTTGTTTGATGGGCTTACCCGCAGGCTGGCATCCCGTGCAAGGGTGTTGGGACGATCCTACTAATTCCGGAGTGCGGACTTCAGTCCGCATGTTTTTATACCCAGCGCGGTCACAAATTGCGCTTTTTTAGAAGGGGATAAGCGCAATTTGTGACCGTGGGCATTATAGATATGGCGGACTAAAGTCCGCGCTCCGTAAGAGAGACGTAAAACTTTTCCAATCAACAGGGTTGTATTGCACATGACAAACTTCCTCTTCCCCATTCTTGGATATTTACTCGGCTCGCTCCCGTTCTCGATCTGGGTCACACGCTACGTCAAAGGCGTGGATGTGCGTGACGCAGGGTCAGGTCATGCCACCACCACGAACACCATCCGTCAGGCAGGGTTCGGTTGGGGCGCGTTGGTGTTGATTTTGGACATTGCAAAAGGATTTCTGCCGACGTTTCTCGCGGTGAAATATTCAGGCGAAACGTGGGTCATTGCGCTGACAGCAACGTTGGCAGTGGTCGGTCATTGCTGGCCTGTATTCGCGGACTTCCGTGGCGGGATGGGCCTGGCAACCGCAGGCGGCGTGGCGCTGGCAGTCAACCCGCTGACGTTTGCGGTGTCACTGGGGTTGCTCTTGCTATTGGTGCTGACCATCCGCCATTCGGCGCGGGCAAGTGTGTTTGCGGGCATTCTTGCAGCGCCGGTGCTGTGGATTGCCAATATCCGCGATGATTCGGTATGGGTGATGGCGGGCGCGGGAATTGTGATCGCCGTCCGCTTTTTGATCGATTGGAATCGTCAATATCGGGAATTGTGGCTGGATCGAGAGAAGAAGGCATAGAAAAAGAAAGAATCCCCATACGGAGACTGACAACACAACAAAAAGCCCTCCAAACATTGGAGGACTTGTGAGCGCGGAGAGGCTCGAATATCATCCCCCCGCGGGGGCTCGCAACAAAAAAGTCCTCCAACCATTGGAGGACTTGTGAGCGCGGAGAGGCTCGAATATCATCCCCTTGCGGGGACTCGCAACAAAAAAGTCCTCCAACCATTGGAGGACTTGTGAGCGCGGAGAGGCTCGAACTCTCAACAAACGGCTTAAAAGGCCGCTGCTCTACCATTGAGCTACGCGCCCATCATTAAAGCGGTTTGCATTCTATCATGGCAGGATACAGCCGTCAACGTAATATGAAGGAAACACGCCGCATCTATTCAACGGAGGCAAAAATGACCGACGTTAAATATGTAACCGAAACAGACTTTCAGGACGAGGTGATTGATTCGCAAATGCCCGTCCTTGTAGATTTCACAGCAGATTGGTGCCAGCCCTGCAAGATGATCGCTCCCATCGTCCATCAACTGGCGGGCGAATGGGACGGCAAGGTCAAGGTCGTCAAGCTCGACGCCGACCAGAATCCCAACATCATGATGCAGTACGGTGTGATGGGCATCCCCACCCTGATGTTATTCAAAGGCGGCGAGATCAAGGAACGCATGACCGGTTACCACCCGAAGGATAAGCTGGAAGCCAAAGTCAATCCGCATATATAATGAAGGGCCGGGCTTACCCGGCTCTTTTTATTGACGACTCGCACGCCTTCATGGTATTATTCGCCCGCTAAAAAACCAGCCAAAAGCTGGGTTTGTTTTGTCTAAGACATGAGGAGAAACTTATAAGCGCCAACGAATTTCGAGTAAATGAGGGCATCCGCGTTGCGGAAGTGCGCCTGATCGGCCCAGATGGAGGCAACGTGGGGGTTGTGTCCATCAAGGAAGCCTTGAGGATTGCACGCGAAGCGGAGATGGACCTTGTTGAGGTCTCGCCCGGTGCCACCCCGCCTGTCTGCCGCGTAATGGATTTTGGTAAGTTCATTTACGAGAAGGCAAAGAAGGAACGGGAGGCCAAAAAGGCCCAGACCAAGATCGAGGTTAAGGAAATCCGCCTGCGCCCGAAGACGAATTCTGCGCATCGTGGTTTCAAAGTAGATGATGCCCGCCGCTGGATCGGACAGGGTCACAAGGTTCGTGTGACGGTTAAGTTCCGTGGACGTGAAATGGATTATCCTGAGATCGCGTTGGAAGACCTGAGAGAGATCGCAGAGGAACTTTCCGATATCGCCCAGATCGAAGTCCCACCACAAATGGAAGGGCGCACCATGCTCGTGGTTCTTGTCCCTGCCAAGGGTACGGCGGCGAAGAAGAAAGAGAAACCCGAACAGGCTGAGGCGAAGTCTGAAGCGTAGCCTGAGGGTTGTGTAATGCCCGAAAGGGTGCAAGTCCCAAAAGATGTTGATCGTCCGCGGGAGAAGTCCATATCCCGCGGTTAATTTTGTCTGAAAGGAGAAACCCAGCAATGCCTCGCAAAGCAAAACCTGGAAAGAAATACAAGCTGAAGACGCACAAGGCGACATCCAAAAGATTTCGTCTGACTGCCTCCGGCGTACTCGTGCGCACGAAGGGTGGCAAAAGTCATTTGCGCCGCCGCACGTCTGACCGCACAAAGGCGTTATTGAGCGAGATGGTCCCCGTTGAGGGCCGCAAGTTCGTGAAACGCATCAAGCGGCTTGCCCCCCACATGAAGTAAGGGCAAGTAGTCGTAATCAAATTTTTAGTTGCGGCTTTCGGGTGTGCGCAACTGGTGAAGACCTCACCGACGCCCGCGAGTTTGCAGGAGGTAGTAAAACATGCGCGTAAAAGGAGGCCCGCAAGGGTACCGCCGTCACAAGAAAGTTTTGAAGATCACGAAGGGCCAACGCGGCTCGAAGCATCTGTTGTTCAGACGAGCGAACGAAGCGATGCTGAAGAGCTTGTGGTACGCCACCCGTGACCGCCGCGTGCGCAAGCGCGATCTGCGCAAGTTGTGGATCGCCCGTATCAACGCCGCGGCCCGCTTGAACGGCACGACATACAGCAAGTTGGTGTCTGCGCTGAAGAAGGCAAACATCGAGCTTAACCGCAAGATGCTGGCCGACATCGCAGTCCGCAATCCGCAGGCATTCGCCGCGGTGGTTGCAAAAACCAAGTGAACAGTGAACAGTGAACAGTGATCAGTAATCAGTAATCAGTAATCAGTGATCAGTAATCAGTAATCAGTAATCAGTGATCAGTAATCAGCAGGTCACGCTTGAAGCGTGACCTGCAACTTTAACGGGGGTAAAATATGCGCATGAATACCGTTGTAGTAGAAAAAATATTATTGTCCGGTCAGACCCTGGAGATCGTGCAGGGCGATATTACGATTGAGGAAGTGGATGCCATTGTCAATGCCGCGAATGAGCGCTTGCAGCATGGCGGCGGCGTGGCATGGGCGATCTCCAAACGCGGCGGACCGACGGTGCAAAAGGAAAGCGACGAGTGGATCCGCAAGCATGGACCTGTCTCCCACGCGCATCCCGCCTGGACTTCGGGTGGGAACCTGCCTGCGAAATACATTATCCACGCTGTAGGCCCCGTTTGGGGAGATACTCACGATGTGGGCACAGGCGGTGACGAGGATGCAAAACTCGC
>JAUXWL010000010.1 GCA_030680155.1 Anaerolineales bacterium | reverse complement strand
CTTCTCCTCAAGAATATGTACATCACCGCATCGGGGCGTTGTGCTCCGCCCGATAACAAACCATCCACTGAAGAATTGAATAACTGTCAGCCGTTCCTCGAACGTGAATTGGAAATTATCGATCCGAAAGTTGTTGTGTGTTTGGGGCGGATCGCCTTTGAGCGGATTTTGAAAATATATTCCGCAAAAAGTTCGGTAAATAAATTCGCGCACGGCGCATCTTATCAACTGGTGAATGGGAAGTGGCTGCTGTGTTCATACCACCCCAGCCAGCAAAATACCTCGACCAAAAAGCTGACCCCGAAGATGTTCGCTGAAATTTGGGAAAAGGCTAACCAACTCGCAGAATAGATTCATGACCTGTTTTCCCCTCATGGCGTATGCGTAAAAATTGGAAAAAATTCATCCTGTTCTCGTTCATCTTTGCCTGCCTCACCATGGCGCTGGGACCTTTTGCCATCCCTGTTCCCGAACTGGATGGCTTGGTCGCCGAGCAAGCCTTCATCGAAGCGGATAGCAAATTTATTGAGATCAATACTGTGAACGTCCATTACAAGGAGGCGGGGCTGGGTAAACGGACGTTCATCCTCCTGCATCCATTTGGTGGCAGCGCTTTCTCGTGGCGGGAAGTGATGGACGATTTCGCGGAGATGGGACGTGTCATTGCCTATGACCGTCCCGCGTTTGGATTGACCGAACGCCCCATGCCCGAAGATTGGGACGAGAATCCCTACGGCATGCAAGCCAACATCGAACTCCTGCGCAGTTTGCTGGATGAATTTGGGGTGGAGGAAGCGGTTCTGGTCGGCAACTCGGCAGGCGGCGGCTTGGCTGTGGCGTTTGCGTTGGAATATCCAGAGCGGGTCGAGGCGCTCATTCTCATTGATCCCGGCGTCGGCGGCGGACGCGGCCCGCAGTTCCCGGCCTGGGCGCTGCCAGTCATGTGGACTCCGCAGATGCGCCATCTCGGTCCGCTGTTGATGCGCGATTATCAAGAACGGCTTCCCCGCACCATCGAACGCGAGTGGTATGATGGAAACAAGTTGACCGATGAGATTCAGCAGGAATATTTGAAACTGCTCCAAATCCAAAACTGGGACCGCGCCTTCTATGAACTGAACTTCGCGCCTGCTTATCCCGAACTTCGCCCGTTGCTGCCGAACCTGACCGTGCCAACCTTCATCATTGCGGGGCAGGAAGACCGCCTGATCCGTTCGTGGCATTTCGAAACCGTCGCAAGTGAGATTCCCGGCGCGCAGTTGACGTTGATTCCGCAATGCGGGCACGTGCCGCAGGAGGAATGTCCGCTGGAGTTCATGGAGGCGGTCAATCTTTATTTGATGGAGGTGCAACAATGAAGATAAAAGTATTCGTCCGCTCGTTCGTATTATCCGCCAATCGCGATGCGCTTCATCTCGCCTATGATTATCATTACTTTTGGCAGGGCGAGAAAAACCATCACATCTATCGCGGCTTCATGGATAAGATATGGACTCGCGGACGCATGCCCGATCATGACAGCGCAAAATTATTGAACGAAATACAATCGTTGGGGATTCCCCCCGAAGATTTACACATCCATGATGTCGGCGCTTTGACGCATGGGTTCACAGCCATCTTGCAGGGTGTCTGGAAAGTCCCTGCTGTGCTTGTGGAAAATAAAAAGGCGCAAGGCATTGAAGCCTGCATAAAACTGCTCAATTCATTGTACTCATGACCTCCCATCTCATCATCCCCGGCGAACTCGCCCCGGATTTTGAACTTGAAGATGTGAACGGTACTCTTTTCCGTCTTTCAAGTTTTCGTGGAAACAAACCCGTTGTTCTGGCCTTCCTGCGCGGATTCATGTGACCGCATTGCCGCGCGCAGTTGGCGCGTATGCGCGATCATTATGACGACTTCCTCTCACGCGGCGCGAAGATTCTCGCGGTGGGTCCAAATGACATGGCCACGTTCAAAAAATATTGGACGAAGGAAAACATCCCGTTCATCGGCTTGCCCGACCCCGACCATGTTGTTGCAAAACAATACCGACAGGAAGTCAACATCTTCAAACTGGGTCGCATGCCCCTCAACTGCATCGTGGATGCAAGCGGGCGCATCCGCTATGTGCATTACGGCGCATCCATGTCTGATATTCCCGATAACGAAACCTTTCTCAGCGTAATAGATGAACTGAATAAATCATCAGGATAGCATGACAATTGGACGCATTGCCTTCCTTGGCTCCGGCGAGACCTCCCTCGCAGGCGGACGAATCTTCGAGATGCTTGCCCGCCTCATTCCGCCCCCGTTGCGGATCGCCATCCTCGAAACGCCGGCCGGCTTTGAGTTAAACGCCTCTCTCGTCGCCGGGCGCGTGGGGGATTTCCTCAAGACCCGCCTGCAAAATTACAAACCCACCATAGACCTTATCCCCGCCCGCAAACAAGGGACGCAGTTCAGCCCCGATAATCCCGAAATTCTCAAACCATTACTGCAAGCCAATTTCATTTTTATGGGACCTGGCAGTCCCAGTTATATGGCTCGTCAACTGCGCGGCACGCTGGCATGGGACATCATCCGCGCGCGGCACAGGCAGGGCGCGACCCTGGTCTTTGCCTCCGCCGCGACAATTTCCGTGGGGCAGTCGGTTCTACCCGTATACGAGATTTACAAAGTCGGTGAAGATGTGCATGTTAAAGACGGCTTGAATTACTTCTCCGATTTCGGCGCGCAAGTCTCCTTCATCCCGCACTGGAACAACGCCGAGGGCGGCGTGGATTTGGATACCAGCCGCTGTTTCGTCGGCATGGAGCGCTTCGAGCAATGGCGCGTAATGACGCCGCATGAAAGCGTTGTCGTTGGGTTGGATGAACATTCCGGCGTGATAATGGATTTCGAGCAGAACACCTGTGAAGTACATGGCGTCAGTTCCGTGACGGTGGCAAAAAATACAGGCACAAAGATGTATCCTGCGGACTCAACTTTTCCGTTGAGCGAACTGGGCGAAATCAAAATACCCGACCCCATCGAAGAGGGAATTCCGCCTGAAACATGGCAAATGACCCTCTCGGCACAGGCAGTGGAAGATGAGCCGCCTCCCGCTGAAATCCTTGATCTGCTCGAACAGCGCACGCAAGCCCGCACCGCCAGGAACTTCGCCGAATCAGACCGCCTGCGCGATGCCATCTCCGCCCTCGGCTGGACCGTGAAAGATACAAAAGAAGGTCAGCAATTGGAGCGGTTGTAGTAAGAGAGCGTTTCTTAAGTCAGACCCTAAAGGTTTTCGCCGCAAAACAGAACCATCATTTGCAAAAAGCGCCCACAAAACAGCGTTTTCGTAACCGTGGGAAACCTTTAGGGTCTTTGCCTACGAGTTAAGAAACAGTCTCTCAGCGGCAGTCGCTCAAGCCGCCGTACCTATATCTGGGCATACATACCCATATCTGGGCATACATCCTCGGCGGCGTTTTGCGAGGGAAATCCTGCGCCGGGGAAAGTGCCCAGAATGGGTACGGCGCAGGGAGCAAGTCACCTGACATGGTTTGCTTGCACACGTTACTCCACCCCTACAGTTTTGTCAGACAAAATGAGATAAAATAACCGCGCAAGATTTCACAAGGAGAATCCATGCGCGCGGTAGACATCATCATCAAAAAACGCGATAAAGGACAATTAACCGCACAGGAGATCGAATTTTTTGTGCAGGGCTTTACGAACGGGGATATTCCAGACTACCAAGCCTCCGCCTTTGCAATGGCCGTGCTTCTCAACGGCATGACGCCCTTCGAAACCACCGACCTCACGCTCGCCATGGCGAGGTCTGGACAGGTGCTTGATCTTTCCAACGTGGTTGACGTTGCCGTGGACAAACACTCCTCGGGCGGCGTGGGTGACAAGACCAGCATCTCCGTCATGCCGATGGTGGCGGCCTGTGGATTGCCCGTCGGTAAAATGTCCGGGCGCGGACTTGGTTTCAGCGGCGGCACACTCGATAAACTTGAATCCATCCCCGGCTACCGCGTGGACTTGACCACCGATGAATTCAAAAAACAGTTAAAAGAAATAGGCATCGTCCTCACAGGGCAATCCCTCGACCTTGCCCCTGCGGACGGCAAAATGTACTCCCTGCGCGATGTGACCGGAACCGTCCCATCCATGCCATTGATCGCCTCTTCGATCATGTGCAAGAAGATCGCGGGCGGCGCGAACGCCATTGTGCTGGATGTCAAAGTGGGGCTGGGCGCGTTTATGCAAACCCTCGAAGAAGGACGCGAACTCGCCGAACTCATGGTGGATATTGGCCGCCTTGCGGGGCGCAAAACAGCTGCCCTGCTTTCCGACATGAACCAGCCCCTCGGTGCGGCGGTTGGCAACTCCCTTGAATTGATTGAAGCCATCGAAACTCTGCGCGGCGGCGGCCCTGCCGATTTCCGCGAGCATTGTTTGCACCTGGCGGCGCATATGCTGTTTCTCGGTCAACGCGCCAGGGATATGGCTGAAGCCCGCGCTCTGGCGGAAAAATCCATTGCAGATGGCAGTGCGTTGAAAACTCTGCGCGCACTGGTGGAAGCTCAAGGTGGCGACCCCACCTATGTGGATGACATTTCCAAATTCGAACGCGCAAAATACGTCGAAGTGGTACATGCTCCCCGCAGCGGATTCATCTCCCAGGTCCACGCAAGAATCGTCGGCGAAGCCGCTGTCGCATTGGGGGCAGGCAGGGCGAAGAAAGGCGATCCCGTGGATTATGCGGTTGGGTTCATCATCCTTAAAAAAGTGGGAGACACGGCGCAGAAGGATGAGCCGCTGTTTGAAATTCACGCCAATGATGAGGCGAAACTGGCAAAGGCGCGGAATGAAGCGCTCTCAGCGCACCAGTTTAGCGAAAAACCTGTACCGCCATTGCCGCTGTTTTACGAGTAAAATAGCGTATAGCCTTGCGAATTTTTTAAGAATCAGGCATACTTAATCATCGCTGTACTTAAATACACGCTGAATGAAAATAGGAACCCGGAATGGCAAAAGTCTCTCTGAGAATTTACAACCGCGAAATCGAACAGCTCATCGAGCAGGGTCATATCGATGAGGCGATTGCCCATTGCCGCCACATCCTCAAGACCTTCCCCAAACATCTCGAAACCTATCGTGTTCTTGGTAAAGCCTACCTCGAAGCCCGCCGCTACAACGAAGTGGTGGATATTTTCAGCCGCCTGCTTATGGCAGTGCCTGATGATTTTGTTGCCCATGTCGGCATGAGCATCATCCGCGATGAAGAAAATAAACTGGATGATTCCATCTGGCACATGGAACGCGCCTTCGAAGCCCAACCTGCCAATGCCGCGATTCAGGGTGAACTGCAAAGGCTGTATGGCCGCCGTGATGGCATGGAGCCGCCCAAAGTCCGCATGACGCGCGGCGCGCTGGCTCGTGTCTATGTGCAGGGTGAGCTATATCCGCAAGCCATTTCCGAGATCCGCGCGGTGCTGGCGGAAGATTCCCAGCGCACCGATATGCAGGTCATGCTTGCGTTATCCTATTTCAAAAGCGGACAAAAGTCCGATGCTTCCGACCTTTGCAATCAATTACTTAAGCGCAACCCCTACTGCTATGATGCCAACCGCATTCTGGTGGACCTTCTGCCCGCCACCACAGGCTCCGCCGAAAGCACACAAGTCTATCGGATGCGCATCGGCGAGTTGGACCCCTATGCCAACTTTTCCAAAGGCTCCATCTTCCAGGCTTCCGAAGTGCCGGATGCCTCCATCAGCCTCGAACGCCTCGAATACACCCCTGAACAAGCCGAAGAACAAAGCGGCTGGGATTCCTCGCTTGGCATCGGGCTTGGCGCAGGGGCAGCGCTTGCCGCTTCAGGCGATCAACCCGACTGGTTGAAATCAGGCGGATTTGACAGCGGAACGCCTCAGGACTCACTCGCTCCTGCTTCGTCTGCCTCAAACATTTCCTCCGCTGAAGCAGGGGAGGAACTCCCGGACTTCCTGCGTGCAGCAGGCTGGGGCACCGCCAGCGCACCCGAACAACCCACCTCCATCTTCGATGAAGAACCCGCTGCCGACAGTGACCTCGTCCCTGCTGACCTGCCCGATTGGTTGAAGGGACAAACTCCCGCAGCCGGCGACATCCCGCCAGCCTCCGAAGAACATCCTCCTGAAGCCATCGAAACCCCCGATTGGCTCAGTGGGCTCGGCGGCTCCGAAACTGAACAACCTGCCGAAACCCCAGACTGGCTCAGAGGACTCGGCGGCTCCGAAACTGAACAACCTGTTGAAACCCTCGAAACTCCACGAGAAGAACTTGCCCAACCTGCCGACATCCCAGATTGGTTGAAGGGCGCAGAATCTCAAAGCCAGCCTGCTATTTCGGTGGAAAATCTCGGCGCATCCGCTCAGGAACAGGATGACGCAGTTGCATGGCTCGAATCACTGGCTGCCAAGCATGGCGCAAAACCCGAAGAACTCGTCACCGACCCCAACAAACGCAGTGATACCCCGCCCGAATGGGTGGCGCAGGCGCAGTCCATTGGCGAAGCAAAACCCAACGTGGAAGACCTCGGCGCATCCGCCCAGGAACAGGATGACGCGGTTGCATGGCTCGAATCACTGGCTGCCAAGCACGGCGCAAAACCCGAAGAACTCGTCACCGACCCCAACAAACGCAGTGAAACTCCGCCCGAATGGGTGGCACAGGCGCAGTCCATTGGTGAGGCGCAACAAGCGGCTGCTGAAGAACCCGCCAAAACTGAGTGGAGTGAGGGCGCGCAAAACGTCGGCGAACAATTCTTCGCCGAATTTGAACAGGCATCCACCTCCACTCCGGCTGTGGATGAAACAGGGATGTGGCTGCGTGAGTTGGAAGAAAAAGAAAAACAGGAAGAAACAGGCAAGACCGCAGATGAAAAACTCGAACGCGGCGAAATCCCTGAATGGTTGAGCGAGCCTTCGCAGTCTGCTCAACCGGAATCTGCACAAACTCCAGACCTGCCCAACTGGCTGGAAGGCGAGCAGCAGGAACCCGCCCATGATTCATCCTTAACCGAAAAAGTAATGGGCAGTCATGATCTTTCCGACTGGCTCAGCAAGTTGGATGATGAGCCCGGACTTGACCTTGACCCCGAAATCCTGCGCGCTTCACAACGCCCGCCCTTCCCCGGTCAGACCGAGTCACAACAGCCTGCCAAGCCAGACCTGCCCGATTGGCTGGGTGAGACGGAAGTGGAGCCAGTGGATGAAGATGATTGGAAGCCCGCCGCTTCGCTCCCGACCGAGGAGCCTGTTTCCACTTTACAGGAACAGCCTGTCACACTGACAGCAGACCTGCCCGACTGGCTGCAAGGTGTGGATGAAGATGAAGAACCTGCCGAGACTCCTCAGTCCGCGGATGAAACTCCGCCGTGGCAGTGCCGCGAACAATGGGAGACGGAGGAATCTGCTCCCGAACAACCCAAGCCCACCTCGCCGTCAGACTGGCATCCGGTTGTGGAGAAAACAGAAACAGTTCAAGCCGCCCCGCAAGGACGCGGTCAGTCGTTGGTGCAAAATCCGCCTTCGCCGGAACCCGTTGAAAAAAAGAAAAAGGAAACGCCAGTCCGCAAGCGGGCGACCCAGCGGAAAACTGAAGCGGGGCAGGGAGGTATCGGTATGTTGAATCAGGCAAAGTCGGAGCTTGACCGTGGCGACATCCCCGAAGCATTATTGCATTATGGGAAGCTCATCAAGAAGGGCAAGCACCTGGAAGAGATCATTACCCACCTGTCCGATTCGATATACCGCTATCCTGTGGAGGTCGGCATCTGGCAGGCGCTGGGTGACGCATACATGCGCGCCAATCGTTTGAAGGAAGCGCTCGATGCCTATAACAAGGCGGAAGAGCTAATTCGGTAATAAACAAACCTGGCAGGTCGCGAAGACCTGCCAGGTTTTGTAATATAATGCCCACGGTCAAAAATTGCGCTTTCCACCTTCTGAAAAAGCGCAATTTGTGACCGCGCTGGGTATAACTTTTTGGAGGATTTCTGTGGAAAGAACGCTCGTACTTGTAAAACCCGATGGTGTGCAGCGCGGCTTGATCGGTGAAGTAATCGCCCGCTTTGAACGCCGTGGTCTGCGCCTCGTTGGCGCGAAATTTATGCAAGTCAGCCAGGAGCTGGCAAAGACGCATTATGCCGAACATGAGGGTAAACCGTTTTATGCTGGTTTGATCGCATACATCACCTCTGCGCCGGTAATGGCGATGGTGTGGGAAGGTCCGCGTGCGGTTGAGGCGGTCCGCCAGACGGTTGGTTCGACCAAACCTGTTGAAGCGGCCCCCGGCACCATCCGTCATGACTTCGCCCTCGAAGTAGGCCGCAACCTCATCCACGCTTCAGACAAGCCTGAAACCGGTGTGCGTGAAGTGGCGCTCTGGTTCAAGACGGAAGAACTTGTGGAATGGTCCCGCGCTGTGGATGCATGGGTATTTGAGAAATAAAAATCTGTAAAAAGAAAACCGTAAAAAAGTCCCATGCGGATATTAATATCCGCATGGGACTTTTTTATCGTGTGTGAATTATACCAATCTACATAAGAACGCCTTGTTTTCAGGTTGTCAATAGCGTCATGTATGGATGTGCTTTTTGTCAGTAGATAAATGGGTGGAGAAAGTTGTATACTTAATGCTGATATTATGCAGCAGCGCTATATTCATCTCGCAATCCATGCGGCATGAATGTCGCGGACTGAATTTGCTGCTAAGGGTTCGTAAAAGAATAACTTCCCGCGCCTATTCATGCGAGGACGTTTTTCCCTCACCCTACCCCTCTCCCGAAGGGAGAGGGGACTCCCTTCCCCTTTCGGGGGAAGGGCTGGGGATGAGGGCGCATGAGGGAATCTATTTATTTACAGACCCTAAGAGACTGTTTCTTAACTCGTAGGCAAAGACCCTAAAGGTTTCCCTGAGTAACGAAAACGCCGTTTTGTGAGAACTTTTTTGCAAATGATGGTTCTGTTTTGCGGCAAAAACCTTTGGGTCTGACTTAAGAAACGCTCTCTAACATCGGTTCATAAGTAAGTGTCTCATTTTTCGATACGTGAAAAGGAGAAAAATGAATATGTCACGTTGGTTCATGGCGGCGCTGGTACTTGTGTTTGCCGCCTTTGCCTGTTCCCTCCCCGGTGTGACCGGCAGCGGCGCTGATATCGAAGAAACGCGGGTGGCGCTTGCTGTCCAGCAGACCAGTCTGGCGATCCAGCAGGAAACCCTGGCGGCAGGTGTTGCGCCCGCCCAGCCTTCGCCGCTTGAAACCTATACTCCCTATCCAACCTATACGCAGGGCAGCCCGCCTGAGGCGCTGACGGTTCCTACCACCACTCCAGAGAGTATGAGCAAGCGTATCAAGGCCTCCAATATCCTGATTTTCGAGGATATTGCGGGGGATTTCACATTGCTGCCGGTAGTGGAAAACACGATCAATGCAATGAATTTCTCAGGGGGCAGGGTGATAAATGTTGGTGATGGTTTGGGACGGTTTCGAGAATATGCCAATTCTGCCACGCAATGGGATTTGATGATCGTGGCGGCGGAGGTTCGCTCTGTCTTCAGCGGCGAAATGTTCGAGATGATGTACGATCACATTGATAATGGCGGCGCGGTCATCATCGAAACCTGGTATTTGGATAAGGTTGCCAACGGCAAGATTGCTCCGATCTTAAACGATTGCGGCGTTTCGTTCGCCCGAGACTGGACCCGTGACAACACCTATGACCCATACAAGTATTCGATCTACTGGCTGGATACTTCCCATCCATTGCTTTCCACGCCGAATATTGTAAAAGCTCCATCGTATCCCTACCCTGAATGGTTTGGGGACGCAGGCGATTTGCTGAAACTTGGATCTGGCGGGGATGCCGTGCTGGTGGGTGGTTTGTATCCCAATCGCAACTCCGATTATGGCGTGCTGGCATCCTGCCTGGGCGGGCGTATGGTTCTGCAAACTTTTTCCTCTCATGATTATGCCTGGAATATAGTTCAGCCTTTGTGGGAGAATTACATCACCTATACACTGACCAAACACTATGAGTATGTGCCGTGAGTTGATTGGGATTTCGTGAAATGTAATTCGTTAAGCATCCCGCAAAATAATCTTTGCGGGATGCTTTTTTGAGTATTCATGGCTGGACTGCGCTTGTCGAAGATTTATTTTAATTTCAGCAGCACTTTTCCTTCTTCCCATAGTTCTTCGATCTGATAGAAATCGCGCTGGTCCGGTGAAAATAAATGGACAACAACATCGCCAAAGTCCACAACGACCCAGCCGTCGCGGGAGTTGCCTTGTTTTTTGCCTTTCTTTTTGTGCTTCTTGCGGATGTCATCGATGGCGGAATTGGCGAGTGCGTCGAGCATGCGGTCACTGGTGCCGGTGCAGATAACGAAGTAGTCGGTAAAGGAAACGATTTCTTTCAGGTCGAGCAGGACGATATCCTCGCCTTTTGTGTCTTCCAGGGAGTTTACGATTTCGCGGGCAAGTTCCAGGGCGTTCAGATGTCACCTCTTTGATTTGGTTTTCCCAATGGTGCGGAAAATAATTTTGTATAGATCGAGCCTTCGGGGCGCAGGTCGCTGTTGTATAGGTGGATGGAGTCTACCCGGAAGGAGCTAATATTGCCAAGTTGAATGTTGTTCAACGCGGCGCTGATTTTTTGCAAGTCTGCCAAACTGGTATTCTGGCGGACGCGCCCAAGGGTGAGATGCGGCGAGTAGGGGCGTTCTTCCCTTTCGTAGCCGAGGCGGGTTGTGCCGTCTTCGATGTTGCGTTGCAGGGAGGCGAGGTCTGCCGGGGCGTGGATACCTGCCCAGAGTACGCGGACCCGCTTCGAGGTTGGAAAAGAGCCGATGCCGCCAATTTGCAAGTCGAATTGCGGGTGCATATCCGCTGTGCGGGTGAGGAGCTGCTTGAGGAAGTCCACATGCGAGGCGGCGATAGTCCCGATGAATTTCAACGTCAGATGCATGTTTTGTACTGAGACCCAGCGAATGAATTCCCCTCCCAGTGTCTGGCGCAGGCGGGCAGTTTGTTTTTCGATGGATGCCTGAATGGGGGCGGGCAGGTCTATGGCGATGAAGGTGCGGAGCGGGTTCATACGGGGGCGTTGAATACTTTTTCCACAGCCTGTTTGAGATCAAGGAAGCCAACGGGTTTTGTCAGGTAGGTGGATGCGCCTGCGTCGAGACCGGTTTTGATGTCGCCGGGCATGCTTTTGGCGGAGACTACAATGACAGGGATGCTGGCGAGTTCCGGGTCGCGCTGCATGTAACGCAGCACCTCAAGCCCGGAGATGTCGGGCATCATAATATCAAGAATGATCAGGTCCGGTTTTTCCTGCGCGATCATGGGGATGGCGGGCGTGCTGGAGAACATTTTGATAACATTGAATCCATTGACGCGCATCATTTCTGCGAACATTTCTGCAGCATCCGGTTCATCTTCGATAATCATGACAGTTTTGCGGGCTTCGGTCATTCTGTTTTCCTCGGGGCTAAAAATAGCATAAACAAGGTGAATCTGCAAGGGGAGCAGTGTTGTAAGAATTGCATGGGTGTTCTTGTCTACTTTTTATATTATTGGAGGACCCATGACGGAACTGAGTGATTTTCGCGCGGAGAAAGATTCGTTTTTTGGCGGACATCCGCAAAGCCCGCTGACCCGTGAGCAGCAGGAAAATTTTTCAGGCTTGAATTATTTCCCTGAAAATGAAGCTCTGCGCCTTGAGGTGCAGGTGAATGAATTTGAGAACAAGGAACGTTTTGACATGCAGACTTCCACGGGGGATGTGCAGTCCTATACGAAGTTTGGGAAGTTTAAGTTCGATGTGGATGGGGAAGAGGTGGAGTTGACGATCTATCAGAGTCTGCAGGGCTTCTTCCTGCCATTTGTTGACTCGCTGGCTGGCAAGGAGACCTATCCCGCCGGGCGCTATCTTGAACCCGATCCTTTGCCGGGCGGGCGCTTCATCGTGGACTTCAACGTGGCCTATAACCCATACTGTGCCTACAACGAAATGTGGTCCTGCCCGATCACTCCTGCGGAGAATCGCCTGAAAGTGGCGATCCGCGCGGGTGAAAAGTTGTTTCATGATTGAATCAAAACATGAGTCCCCCCGAATTTAATATGGGACGCGGAAGACCAAAAGAAAATCAACACACTTCATAGTCGGCGCTTATCCGCGCCCCATTTGCCCTTATCGCTTGTCTCAATTATGCGATACTTGTAAAAACAAACTCACCCACGAAAGGTTAATTTCTGGGTGAGTTATAGTATTACTCCGTGAAGATTCTGCGCAGTACCGTCAGGGCGCAAAATGAACCCTCTGCGAGGACAAGTTTTTGCGGTACGAACCACGCTATGTTTTTGTTGTCTATTCGTCTTTTGTATTCTCTAATACGGTTAGGAGGGCTTCGTATTCCTCATGACAATCGGGGCACATATCGAGATGCTCGCGGATGAGCGGGGTGATTTTTTCGGCAATTTCCTGTTCCTGAACTTCGCGCTCCACAAATTCGTCCAGGCGGGTGTACATGTCACTACAGGACAGTTCCTCGGCGCGCGCCTGCTCAAGCACGTTGAGGAATTTG
>JAUXWL010000076.1 GCA_030680155.1 Anaerolineales bacterium | reverse complement strand
ACTTTTGACGACAGTGGAGTACTTTGATAAGAAGAACCGCACCCTTGAATCCGCCACCTGGCTGGATGCGCTGGCAGTCGGCTTGTTCCAGGTGCTGGCGATCTTCCCTGGCGCCTCCCGTTCCGGTTCGACCATTGCAGGCGGCATGGTGCGCGGATTTGACCGTCCCTCGGCGGCGCGCTTTGCCTTCTTGATGTCCGCGCCGATTTTGCTGGCGGCAGGTCTTTATGAATCCCTGATTGTTATTGAAATGGAAGGCACGAGGGCTTTTCTGCCCTATCTCATTACAGGATTTGTCACTGCGGCGGCTGTTGGCTGGCTCTCCATCAAATGGCTGCTGGCTTATTTGAAGGAACACTCCCTGTATATTTTTGCGGCATATTGTTTTGTTGCAGGCGTGCTTGTTTTCTTCTTAAGATAAAGCGGATATAAAAATGGATTCTCTACCGTACATGCAAATGCTCACGCCGCCGTCCTCGGCGGCGATTTCCGAGGGAATCTTGCGCCGAAGGCGGCGCAAGGAGCAATTTACGATTTTGCTCTTATTTGTAAGGTAGAGAAAAGATGGATATCAAAGCTTTCCTCAAACTTTTAGTTGAAACTGAATCTCCCTCGCATGACAAAGCCGCCGTGGACCGAGTCGGCGCAATCGTGACGGAGGAAGCGAAACGCCTCGGGGCGCAGGTGGAGGTTGTTGCCAACACCCAAACAGGGGATCACATCCTGGCACGATTCTCCTCTCCCGCTGGGGGAGGGGGCAGTATTCTCCTCCTCTGCCACATGGACACGGTCTTCCCGCTCGGCACGCTCACGTCCATGCCTTATCGTGAAGAGGACGGCAAGATCTTCGGCCCTGGTGTCTCGGATATGAAAGCCAGCATCGCCATCTCGCTTGCCGCCATTGAAGATGCGATTCAAAACGGTTTATCCCGCCCTGTCACCTTGCTCTGCACCTCCGATGAAGAGATCGGCAGCCCGACCTCGCGTGAGATCATCGAGCAGACTGCCAAAGAATCAGAGCTTGTTCTGGTGATGGAGCCTGCCATGATGGACGGTGGACTCAAAACCTGGCGCAAAGGCGGCGGCGGATTCAAAGTCAAAGTGACGGGGCGCGCCGCGCACGCAGGTGGCGACCATGAAAAAGGACGCAACGCCATCGAAGAAATGGCACATCAGGTACTTGCCATCCAAAAGATGACCGATTATTCGAAGGGCACCACGCTCAACGTCGGCGTGATCCACGGTGGGACGGTCTCGAACGTTGTGCCAGATGAAGCGAATATTGAAGTGGACGTCCGCATTTTGCAGCCCGAAGAATGGGGGCGCATCGAAGGCTTGATGAAAAACCTGAAACCTGTGCTGGACGGAACCACCGTCGAAGTGGGGGGCGGCTTGAATCGCGGACCGATGCCTTTTGACGACACGATGAATGCCACCTTCGAGAAAGCCAAATCCATTGCGGCGGGCATTGGCATGGAACTCAAAGCAGGCGGCACGGGCGGCGTCTCGGATGCGAACTTCGTCGCTCCGCTCGGCATCCCCGTGTTGGACGGTCTCGGCGCGATTGGTGAAGGCTATCACTCGGAACGCGAGT
Organism: Anaerolineales bacterium; assembly: GCA_030680155.1. Taxonomy (GTDB): domain Bacteria; phylum Chloroflexota; class Anaerolineae; order Anaerolineales; family Villigracilaceae; genus Villigracilis. Next base: position 4,868 of record JAUXWL010000076.1, on the reverse strand, counting down.
ATATTTTTGCAGGCAGCATCCCCCAGCGCGTGAAGTTGCTCTCCGCTCTGTTGCGGGAGTGGTGAAAACTCCGAAGGAGTGTAAGGATTTTAGGAATGGCAAAACAAATATTCCAACCCCGAAGGGGTGTCATACACTTCTTCCTGCTTGCTTTTTACTTTCTTGCTTCTTGCGCAAGCCCCACACCAACCGCCCCAACCTCAACCATCACCGCCTACGCCTCCTCCTCTGCCCAACCGTGGATGGATGAACTCTTCGCCTGTGCGAATGAGCAATCCATTCTTGTGAATGTGACTGCCAATGAACCTGATATTTATTTGCGTCTGGGCGAACCCGCAATACTCGCATCCCCTGCGTATCAAATTGATGAAGAAGAGATTTTGATCGTTGTGAACAGGGAAAGTTCAACCCAAAATCTTTCGCTTGAGGAAGCCCAGGCGCTATTTGCAGGTCAGGGAAATGAGTCTGTGCAGGTGTGGGTGTATGCCTCAGGGTTGGATGTGCAAGGGGTGTTTGACCAGTTTGTGATGGCAGGAAGAAGCGTCACGTCGCTGGCGAGGGTGGCTGCCGGCCCGCAGGAAATGTCAGACGTGTTGAATTCCGAACCCAATGCGATTGGCATCCTTCCGAAGCATTGGATGGTGGGGAATGTCCGCGAGGTGTATTCGCTGGGAAAAATCCCTGTATTGGCAATCACAAGGGAAGAGCCGCAAGGCGCGCTGAAGGCGCTTCTGGGATGTATGCAAAACAACTGAAAATAAATTGCAAATAGGGTATAGCGCAAAAGTCTCGGCGATTATGCTCCAGCCGCAGTCCCCGGCGGCGTTTTGCGAGGGAACCCTGCGCCGAGGACGGCGCAGGGAGCAAGTTACGGCGCGGTGAAGGCGTTGCTGGGCTGTATGCAAAACAATTGAAAATAAATTGCAAATAAGCCTTTTGCTCTGCAATGCACAAAGAAGGTAAAATTAATTGGTTAATTCTATGTCTAATACCATTGTTGAATTAAGAAGTGTTAATAAAACCTACTCCACTGCGGCGGGTGATTTTCCCGCGCTGCGGAACATCAACCTGACCGTGAGCACAGGTGAGTTTTTAGGCGTTGTCGGGAAATCCGGCGCAGGGAAATCCACCCTGCTGAATATGATCAACGGCGTGGACGATCTCTCCAGTGGAGAGGTCGTTGTGCGTTCGGGCGGCAAGCAGGTTTCGGTGCATGAGCTTGATGAAGATACGCTCTCGCTCTGGCGCGGACAAACGATGGGCGTGGTCTATCAGTCGTTCCAGTTGCTGCCGATGCTTTCGCTGGTTGAGAATATCACCCTGCCCATGGATCTGGCGGGCAGTTTCAAGCCGCGCGAGTCGCGTGACCGTGCCATGGAATTGTTGAAACTGGTTGAGTTGGAAGAACACGCCAGCAAACTGCCTGCCTTCATTTCAGGCGGACAACAGCAGCGTGTTGCCATTGCGCGCGCCCTCGCGAACGACCCTGATATTCTCGTCGCCGACGAACCGACAGGGAGTCTTGATTCTATTACCGCCGATCACATTTTCGATGTTTTTGAACATCTTGTGAACGACCGTGGCAAGACCATCATCATGGTCACACATGACATGGGCTTATCAAGTCGTTTCTCGCGCTGCCTGACGATTACAGATGGGGAACTGATGGATGATAATGCCGTGATGGAAGCTGTTCTTGACAAAACGATTCGGAGGCGCAGAAAATGACGCGTCGGACTCAGCCCAAAACTGCTCCTGCCCATGTGAGCGACGTCTCCCCTGAATCGATCATCGAGCTGCGCGGAGTTGTCAAACGTTTCTCCAATGCGGCGGGCGAATTCACCGTCCTCAAAGGTGTGGACCTGACCATCAACCGTGGCGAATTCGTTTCCATTGTCGGCAAGTCAGGCAGTGGAAAATCCACTCTGTTGAACATGATCACAGGCATTGACCACCCCAGCGCTGGCCAGGTGATTGTGAATCACAATGATATATACACAGGCGTGGGTGAAAGTCAGCGTTCGAAATGGCGTGGAAAGAACCTGGGCATCGTCTTCCAATTCTTCCAGTTGTTACCCATGCTGACCCTGCTCGAGAACGTCATGCTCCCGATGGATTATGTGGACATGTACGACTTTGAAGAGCGCCCCGTCCGCGCGATGGAATTGCTCAAACTGGTCGGCTTGGAAAAATTTGCCGACAAACTGCCTGTACTTGTCTCCACAGGACAGCAACAACTGGCGGCAATCGCCCGCGCCATGGCATGTGACCCGCCCCTGCTCATCGCCGACGAGCCGACGGGCAACCTCGATACCCGCTCGGCGGATACCATCATTGGCTTGTTCCAGCATTTCGTTTCGCAGGGCAAGACCATTGTGATGGTTACGCATGATCCGTCCCTGACCTCGCGCACTGACCGCAATATCATCCTCTCCGACGGTGAGCTGATCGACGAAACCATCTCCCGCGGACTTCCACAACTGCGCCACCGTCACATGTTGGAATTTACGAAGATCGCCGAACGGCGTGTGTACGAGCCGCATGAAACCATCCTCTCGCATGAGGCGCATGTGGATTATTTCTTCATGATCCGCGCTGGCGAAGTGGAAGCTGTGCTGCAAAAACCGCGCAGCAAGGAGATCATCCTTTCCAAACTGGGCAAAAATGAATTCTTCGGCGAGGTTGAGTTACTGCGCGGCGGCAAGGCGATTGCCAACGTCCGCGCTGGTGGACAGCCCGTTGAAACGTTGATGATCCCCCGCGCCGACTTCATCCGCGTGATGGAGCAGTCGCCCGTCACAGCAGAGGCGGTTGGTAAAATCGTCCAGAAACGCCTCGAAGAACACCGCATGGCAGATCCGCGCAAGAGCAAAAGAGCGGATTGACCGCAGACCGTCCACTATCTACCATTCACTACTCACCATTCACCATCACCATGTCCGACCCGCGCAAACTCCCGCAAGTCCTTTATATCGAAGACAGCGACGAATCCCGTTCGCTGGTGCGGCGTTTGCTTGCCGATAAATACGTGGTGCTCGAAGCGACCAACCCGCTCGATGGGTTGCAGCTCGCAGAAGAAACCCAACCAAAGTTGATTCTGCTTGATCACGACCTTCCGCAAATGTCGGGCAGTGAAGTGGCAACCCGCCTCAAGAAAATGCTGCCCAGTACGCCCATCGTCATTATTTCAGGAGACACATCCAATGGCGCGCGTGAACGGGCGTTGGCGGCTGGCGCGGTAGGCTTCATCCTCAAACCGATTGATGATAGTTTTGCAGGTCTGGTGGATGAGTATTTGCAGGGCAAGGTTGAAAAACTCGAGAACGCCGAAGAATATTTGCAAGCCTATCAACAGGAATTGGTAGAGCGCCTTGAAGGCAATATCCGTCAATTGAGCAGCGCGCTCGAAAAGAACAAACATCTGCTGCAACAAAATGAGCGCATGTTCACCATGCTCGAGCGCAGGCATCGTCTGCTCGAAACCGCCGCGCGCGTTGGGCAGATGGTCACGTCCATTTTGGATATGGATGACCTGCTCAGGCACACGGTCAATATCATTTGCGGCGAATTCAATTTCTATTATTCGGGCATCTTCCTTGTTTCCGATGACCGCAAGTGGACGGTCTTGCGCGCGGGGTATGCCGAGGCGGGGCGCAAAATGATGGCGGAAAATTACCGCCTGCCCCTGGATGAAAAATCCATGATCGGCCGGGCGATTTTGGATGAACAGCCGCAGATCGTGTTGGATGCAGTGGGCGAGGAATCGCGCTTCAAGAATCCGTTTTTGCCTGATACTCGTTCTGAAATGGCTCTCCCGCTGATAGTGGACTCGGTCCCGCTCGGCGCATTGACTGTGCAAAGCGATCAGTTGAACGCCTTCTCTGAAGACGACATCACCTCCCTGCAAGCCATGGCGGAGCAGGTGGCAATTGCCATCAACAACGCGCAGTTGATGATAAAACTTGAATCCGCCAATACAGAGATCCTGCGGACAAAAACCTACGAAGCAATCGCCACCGCCACGGGCGAAGCCATCCACTGGGTGGGCAACAAAGCCGCGCCGATTCCCGGTAGTATCCAACGGGTGCGCGAGGATGTTCGTTATTTGCTCGCGCTCGCGGCGCAGGCGGATGTGTCAGCGTTGGGCAATGCTGCTTTGGAAAGCGCAGTTCAAACCGTCAAAGATGAAGCGGAGATGCTGGGCATTGACCTGAAAGCCGTCCTCGCAGAAATGTCCGCCATGAAGCCGAATCGTTTGCAGGCTTTGGTCAGCGTCGAATCGTTGATGGAGGATCTGGACATCGCCGAAAATTCCGCGAAGACCATCCTCGATATCAAGGAAGGGTTGATCGGTCCTGCGCGCCAGCGAAATGACGCGGCGGTATCGTTGAGTGAGATGATTTCCGATACGGTGGCGAACATGGGCTTGCCCGACGGCGTGCTGGATTTGACGTGGTCGGATGACATGCCGAAAGCGCATGTGGATGCGCGGCAGGTGGAACAGGTTTTCAATAATTTGATAAAAAATGCGTGGGAGGCGTTGCTCCTTGCGAATGTGCCCGAACCGAAAATTATGGTGACGGGCGCGCGCGATAATGATTTTGTGCTGGTGACTGTGAAAGATAACGGACCTGGCATACCGAAGGAAATTCAAGAAAAGGTCTGGGTATCATTCTTTACGACGAAAGGCGGCAAGGGCGGCACAGGTCTGGGGCTTTCGTCGGTGATGCAAATTGTGCAGCAGCACGGCGGGGCGATCTGGTTGGAGAGTGAAGCGGGTAACGGCGCGGCGTTTCACGTCCGCCTGCCTGCGGAGAAGTGAATAATATATGGAGTCAGGGAGCTTGCTCCCGCGATTACGGGAGCAA
>JAUXWL010000642.1 GCA_030680155.1 Anaerolineales bacterium | reverse complement strand
ATCGTGGAATACCGGGTTCAGTTGAAGGTCACGTTCATTCTCGAAGAGTAGTATTACAGTGCATAGTCAGGCTCAAAGCCGCCGTCCCGGCGGCGTGTTGCTAAAAAACGCCTGCGCCGGGGAAAGCGCCCAGAATGGGTACGGCGCAGGGAGCAATTGCCTGACAACCTTCGCGTGTGTGCTGGGTATAAGAATCTGATTGTGTGTAAGCTCCATCGGCTATAATTGCGGGATTGGAGATTTAACTATGAATCTGCCTCTCAACAAAATCTTAAAAGGCGATTGCGTCGAAAACCTGAACTCGCTTCCTGAAAAATCCATCGACTTGATTTTTGCAGACCCGCCATACAATTTACAATTACAGAACGAACTCCATCGTCCAAACATGACCAAAGTGGATGCCGTTGATGACCATTGGGATCAGTTTGATTCTTTTCAAGCCTACGATGAATTTACTCGTAAATGGTTAACTGCCTGTAAGCGCGTTTTGAAAACCACAGGCACAATTTGGGTCATTGGTTCGTATCATAATATTTTTCGTGTCGGGACAATCATGCAAGATTTAGGTTTTTGGATGCTGAATGATGTAATTTGGGTGAAAACCAATCCAATGCCTAATTTTCGCGGGGTGCGCTTTACCAATGCTCATGAAACAATGATTTGGGCAAGTTCAGGCAAGGGGGCAAAATACACCTTCAACCATCAGGCAATGAAGGGTTTAAACGAAGAAAAGCAAATGCGCTCCGATTGGTGGCTTTTATCTTTAGCGACAGGTTCAGAAAGAGTTAAGGATGAAAATGGAAAAAAGGTTCATTCCACGCAAAAACCTGAACCGCTGCTCTATCGTGTAATTCTTTCCTCAAGTAATCCTGGCGATGTGGTTCTTGACCCGTTTTTTGGAAGTGGGACCACCGGGGCTGTTGCAAAACGTCTTCACAGAAACTGGATTGGACTTGAAAGGGAGGAAAAATATATAAAAGTTGCCCAAAAACGGATTGATGCAATTCAACCGGAAACGTTGGACCCCCAAACATTTGATGTCAAAAGCAAAAGCAAATCTGCGCCAAAAGTGGAATTTTCCCTGCTTGTTGAAAACGGCTTTTTACAGGCAGGGCAAAAACTATTCTTCTCAAAAGACAAATCCCGTTTTGCAACCATCAAGCCTGATGCGCGGATTCGCACGGCAGATGGTTTTGAAGGAAGCATTCACAAAGCAGGGAGTCACTACATGAATGACGCTCCCTGCAATGGATGGGATCACTGGCATCTGCAAGAGAATGGTTGCTTAATAAGCCTTGGCGATGTCCGCGAGAAATACAGAATAGAAAAGGGGCTTTACGATGAACAGCCAGGTTAAATAAATGAGTCCACTGCAAAAACCAATTAAACACGAAGGTCACTAAGGAACACCAAGTAAGAGCCTTTCATTTATTAACCTTCGTGTACTTCGTGTCCTCGCGCCCTGCGGGTTGTGTTTGAAGACCTTTTTGCAGTGGAGTCATAAATTATTCGATAAATTGTTCTTGAGATGGTATAAGGGCGGCGTTGTAGTAGACCGTGGAGTCTCTTGTTTTTGCAAAAAAACAGCCGCTGATTTCACGAATTTACACAGATTGGAATTCAAAATCCGTGAAAATCTGCGCACTCTGCGGCAAAAAATATCGACCACGTTTAAGTGTCCTCATATCGCTTTTACTGAAACGTAATCTCTTCCGCGCGCCAGCTTTCTTCGCCCATTACTTGACGCCAAGTTTCTTTCGGATAAACGTTCGCACTTTCGAGGCGTTCTTATGGGCTTCGTGCGCCATCTCCAGCGGCACGGTCAAGCCGGGGTAGCGGATAATGACACCGTAATTCTCAAGTTTGCGCAGAACAGCACGGATCTTTTCGAAACGTTCGTCCACTTCAAGGCATAACTCCAAAAGCCGGAGCAGGTCGTGGCTTCTTGGAAAATCAATATCCTGTTCGGTGAGGTAGGCCTTGACGTATTTTTCCGCGCACTGCTGGCAGTGAAAACAGGCTGTGTCAATTTCAGGGACTTCGATCTGGAACAACAAAACCTCAGCGGAGCGATAGTCCCCTTCCGC
>JAUXWL010000639.1 GCA_030680155.1 Anaerolineales bacterium | reverse complement strand
GCCGGGGATGTATGCCCAGATATGGGTATGTATGCCCAGATATGGGTACTGCGTCTTCGCGCAGCGAACGGCGGCGGCTTTGAGCCTGACTTTGCGCTGTAATGTTAGTGACCTTCGTGTTTAATTGGTTTTTGCAGTGGACTCACATAGGGTCACAAAGGCCACGAAGGTTTTAAAGGTTTTCCTTTGTGTTCCTTCGTGCCCTTCGTGGTTGAATCTTTTAAGGTATTGAAATAAAAAGACCACCGACAAATTTTCATTGCCAGCGGTCTTTCGTCCATCGTTCAACTATTTCGGGTTCGGATACGCCGCTTCTGTGCCGGGTTCTTCCACACCATTGATCGAGCGGGTTCCGTATAACTCACCGTTGACCGTTACCGTGTAGGCGCCTTCCCCCGCAAGGTTCAGGTCGGTTTCGGTGATGCTTTCCCATGTGAAGGTCAACTGATTGCCTTCCAGAATGCCTGCGCCTTCGTGGATGCCGCCGGAGACCAGCCATGTCAATTTGTATTCGTTCGGCGCGTCGCCCGCAGTGATAAAGAGCGAGCCGCCGTATTCCTCCCCAGTGGGGTCGTAGGCGTTGAGCGCATATTCGCCGATGATGCTGGGTACGTTGGTAGTGGATGCATCCACGCCAAGTTCGGCAGGGTCGCCGCGACAGGCGGAGAGGCTGATGGCAAGCAGTAAAAGGGTGATGCTAATTCGTTTCATGAGTTTCCTTATTTTGACGATGGACGATGGACCATTGACCGTGGTTTTCCATCGTCCATCGTCTGTGGTCTATCGTCTATTCTTCCAACGTCATCAAAAATGCGATCAAGTCGTTGATCTGTTCTTCCGTCAGTATATCGCCAAAGTTCTGGATCATCTGTCCTGCGGGGTAGCCGGGGACGATAAATGTGTTCGGCTCCAAAATGGATTGACGCAGGTACTCTTCGGCGGTCATGCCGGGAACACGTTCGCGCGCGCGGTCGGCGATGCCGTAGAAGGATGGTCCGATGATTCTTTCATCCTTCGTCAGCGAGTGGCAGATGCGGCAGCCAGCGTTCACGCCGGAGGCGGCTTCATAATACAACCGCTCACCCGCTTTTGGGTCTGCGATGTGAATGTCTCTAAAATTGATCGTCAATGCCTGGCGCGGTTCGAGCGTGATGGTCTTGTCGAACAGGGTCTGCTCGAAACTTCGGTCAGCACGGTCGTACATTTTCACGGTCACATGATGTGCCCCAACAGGCAAAAAGACCTGCTCGAAAATGCGCGCGCCCTGGTTGACGTGAGTATTCTGCGCAACATACGTTTCATCCAGCAGCATCTGGCCGTTCACTTCCAGCGTAATCCGAATTGGCTGGTCAAGATCAGGCTCAATGGCAGCAGGAGGCGCGACATCCCGCATGGCGTACCCGCTGTGATGCGTCATCTGAATCGCGAGCGCGGCAGTTTCCTCCAAATAAAACGGAGTTGGGCGGTCGCTCAGCCAGATTTGAAATGCGGTGACGATGACCATCACGCCGAGCAAGGGCAGGATAAAGCGAAGATGCTTTTGATCGGGCTTGAACGTAAAAACATTCGCCTCAGACTTAACCTGTGACTTGATTGCGCTGCCGAAATCATTGGGCGCCGCCCAGGCAGTGTGAACCCGTGGGATAAAGTTTTGTTTAAGTTTGGGCAATCGCTCGCCGTTGATGCGCTCGTTGAGCCAGACATTGCCTTCGCGATTGGCGCAATCTTCAGGCGGACAGCCGATGAACTGCACGTCGCTTGCGCCTGCTTCGAGCGCCTGCGCCGCGAGGTTGGGATTCGCCATCGCAATACAAGTGAGCGGGACGATGTGAATAGTTGGGTCGTCGAAGTGAGCGCCGACTCCGTGCATCGCGTGGCGTTCACAGGTGAACACGACCTTAATTCTGCTCCCGCCGCCGTCCCCGGCGGCGGGGACGCCGCCTTGAGCATGATTGAGCGTTGTCTTCCACATTGGGTCGAGCGGGAGATCGCCGAAGGTCAGGGCATTATCGGGGCAGGAGCCGATGCATACGCCGCAAGAGACGCACAAGTTCGGGTCAATATCCGCTTGGAATTTTGGGCGCGCGCCATCGGTGCGTGGAATCATTTTGATGGCGAGGTAGGGACAATCGCGTTCGCAGAGGGTGCAGCCGTCGCAGTTTGCCAGATCTACTTTGACGGGTTGTAGTTCTTTCGCACGCGGCATGAGCCACGGCAATGCGGTGATGATGCCGATGATGAAAAGCAGGATGCTCCAGAACAACGCCTGAGGTCCGCGCAGGAAGGCCGGGAGATAGAATAAATAGAATAAATCAATCGGGGCTTCGGCTGGCAGTTGCGTGACATTGAGCGCGGGCAACATGCCAACGGGGAAGAGCGCCGAGGCCAGGAAGAGCACAAACATGGAGATGCCCATCCAATAGCGGGGCGGCATCCATTTGGCGCGGCTCATGCGTTTGAGGTGCAGCCACAGGAAGTAGCCCACCAGCGCAGAAAGACCGAGGTGCAGCACGATGACGATCATCATGAAGACCCAGCCCGTGCCTGCCGCGTCGCCGACGAGATAATCGACCAGGAAGGTTTGTCCGCTTTTGAAACTGCCGAGGACTTTGAACAGGCTTTGATTGAGGAGCGCGGCGCGTTCGTCCCAGATCAGCCAGTAGCCGGTGATGCCGATGAACCAGACGACAACCGCCATGCCCACACCCGTCACCCATGCCAGCCAGCGCGGTCCACGGAAGCGGTCCTGGAAGAAGGTGCGCCATCCGTGCAGCAGGGCGAAGATGACCGCCGCATCCGATGCGTAGCGGTGCATGGCGCGCATGATGCGTCCTGTGAAGTTCGCTTCGATATTGGAGACTGCTTGATAGGAGAAGGTGAACCCGAACGGGTAGAACATGGTCAGGTAGATGCCGGTGAAGAGGATGACGGCCAGCAGGAAGATGGTGATCGTCCCCGTGTGATAAAGCGGATTGAAGCGCGGGTCGTGGATGAGCCACTGGATCGGCGCTTCGAGGCGCAGGGAAATGCCTTCGAGAATCCGGAGCAGGCGTCGGCTGGGGGTGTTGAGGCGCGTTTTCCAATCCACGCTGGGGTTGCGTTCGGAGAGGAGGTCGCTCAGTTGGTTTTTATCAGGGGATGTGGTCATGAAGTTACAGGGATTCGTACTGTAAGATTTATCTTGCAAGGATTGCAGCGTTGTTCAGGTGACAGTCACCTTTAAGGTGACTGTCACCTGTGTTTCAAATTACCAAACCCGGAAGCCGGGGGAGGTGAGGGCGATGTTCTTGATCATCTCAAAAAGCACGGGTCCGTACATGAGGACGATCAAAGCCAGTGCGCCGTAGATCCACGGGGCCCAGCGGTCGAGCCAGACGGGTCCATTGGCGGGGTCTTGCATGGGTTGGGCGATGGGAACTTCCACTTCTGTTTCCACGCGTTCCTTGTTGGTGGCGGTCTTGTACATGACGACAAGGTAGATCGCGCCGCTGAGGAAGAGGATCGCACCTCCCAAGCCGACCTGGAAGAGGCGGCTGTTCCATTCGGCAGGCACGTAGGGAGCCAGTCCGAGCGGCACACGGCGCGGAGCGCCGAGCAGACCCAACACATGCATCGAGTTGGAGAAGATGATCATGCCAACGAACCAGATCCATGCCTGTGCAACTGCCCACTTGGGCTGCCAGAGTTTCCTGCCGGTCAGGTAGGGAACCAGCCAGTAGGAAATGCCGATGAAGCTGAGGGTGACAGCGGTGGCAACGGTCAGGTGGAAGTGACCGGGGATGAAGGCAGTGTTGTGCAATACGAGGTTGACGTTGTAGGAAGCATTCGCCAAACCGCCGATGCCGCCGAAGAAGAACAGGATGCCCGCGAGCAATTGTGATGCCACGGCTGGGTCATTCCATTTGAGTTTGCCGATCCATGCAAACATGCCGGAGCCGCCTTGTTTGCGTCCCGCATGTTCGAGCGAGGCGATGACGGTGAAGGCGGTCATCATGGAGGGGAAGAACACGCCGAAGGTGAAGACGGAGTGCAGGAACTTCCAGGCGGGGGGCACGCCGGGGTCTACATATTGATGATGGATGCCGATGGGGGTGGAGAGCACGAGGAAGAGCCAGAAGGAGAGGCGGGCGAGCGAGTCGCTGAACATCTTGCCATCGCCAGCCTGCTTGGGGAGCATGGCATACCACGAGATGTAGGCGGGCAGCAGCCAGAAGTACACCAATGGATGACCCGTGAACCAGAAGTAGGTGCGGGCGAGCTGCGGGTCAACATTGTCGATCAAGCCGAGCGACCACGGCAACAGCATGGTGAGGATCTCCACCGCAATGCCGAGCGTGCAGATCTGCCAGAGCAAGAGGGTAACGAGACTGCCGAAGGCAACGAAGGGTGTGCGTTCATTGGGGTTTTCCTTGCGCCAGTCTCGATAGGTGAGGAACAAGCCCCAGCCTTCGACCCAACTGCCGACCACGACCAACGTCAACCCGGCGTAAAATGCCCAGTTTGCTTTCAGCGGCGGATAGAAGGTGAAGAGCACGGTAGCCTGATTGGCAAGGATTGGGATTGCTGCGGTGACAACACCGACCACCATGAGCCAGAAACCGACCCGATTCAAGGTCAGGTTCTTGAGCGGGCGCTTCAAACCGAAGATGACGTTGAAGGTCAGGAAGCCCATGATGAAGAAGGTCGTCCACACCAGCGCATTCAAGACACCGTGGACGGTGAGTCCCTGATAGTAGGATTTGATGAGCGGCTTGAGATAGGTGTAAAAATCCCAGCCTGCGTGTTCAAAGGCTTGCAGGGGTCCGAATAAACTGCCGACCGCAAGCGCGAGGATTGCAACCAAAATATGGTGTCCGATGAATTTCTTTTCAACAGCAGATACTTGATATTGTGTCATGATGTCTCTCTTTGCACTACGGCGTCACGATGATCGCGCCATACATGATGCCGTGACCGCTTCCGCAGTATTCTGTGCAGATGAAGTTGTAGGCGCCGGGCTTGTCAAACTTGACGGTCAGTTTGGAAACCTGCCCCGGCAGGACCATGAAGTTGGCATTGGTGTCCTGGATCTTGAAGCCGTGCTGTACGTCCGATGAAGTGACATAGAAGGACACGCTCGAACCCGCAGGAACCGTCAGTTCCTTGGGCAGATATTCCCACAACGGAACTGCGCGCGCCAAAATATAGGCATCGTATTTACCGGGCGCAACCTCGCGCAAGCCCGGGTTCGACCAGGGACTGTTCGGGTCGGTTGCCACGGTGCGCGGGTCCACGCGCTGTTCGGGGGCGGGGACTTGAATGCCCATACCAAAGGCGGCCACGCTGACTGCCACCGCGAATGCCACGAGCAGGAAGGCGCTGAAGATCATCCAGCCGCGCTCGTAGGAATCGATGTGTAATTTTTGGGCGCTCATAGTGTGCCTCCACGTCCGACAAGGATCATATAGATCGTTGTCCAGATTGCGATGAGTGTGATGACAAAGATTGCCAGAATAGCGATCGTGCCCGTCGGGTGGAACTCATCGTCTCCTTTATTTTTTTTTGCCATGATACATTCTCCTCTTGAAAATTGGATGTAGTGATTTGCCGCTTCGCGCGGCGCCGCAACATGCGGGGTGGGATTGGGCATTCGTTATGCTGTTACGGGTCCACCTCCTTATTGCTTTAGCATGTATTTCAGATCATCGGCGATCTCAGGCACGGTCACGCCGAATGGAAATACCAACTTCAAATAACCTTCACGGTCGATTACCAGTAAAGTGGCAGTATGGTCGAGTAAATATCCGCTTGCCACACTGCCCTCTGTCTTCTGATAATAAATTCCATACAAGGCAGCGACTTCGGCCAGTTGTTCGGGCGTACCCGTCACACCGATAAACGACGGGTGGAAGTGCTTCATGTACTGCGCCAGTTTTTCGGGCGTATCGCGCTCGGGGTCAAGTGAGATCATGATGACCTGCACATCGTCCGCGCTATCGCCGATGTCACGCAGCGCCTGTCCCACATTCGCCAGCGTGGCGGGACAAATATCCGGGCAGAAGGTGTAGCCGAAATAGATCAACACCAGCTTGCCGCGATAATCGCTGAGCGAAACGTCACCGTCCGCGCTGGTGAGCGTGAAATCATGGGCAAGGTCGGGCGATTGGATCACCGTCCCATGGAAGGTGTGCGGGCGGAAGAAGTAAACTCCGGCAGATAAGCCTAATATTGTCACAATAACAAGAGTAAAAATTTTTATTTTCATATTTTTTTTTGGGGTTATGGAGCGTAGCAAAGGAACAAATGCGCCGCTTCGTAGGCAAGTTTGGTCGAGCCTGTGCTGTTGTGCACTTCCTCTGCCAATACGCCGAGGTGACGCAGGATTCTGTCCGCATTGGAGACTTCGGTGACATACCGATATTCCGAGCGGACAATGCCCCACCCATCCACAAGGACGAAGGAGGGGTCAAAGGCAAAGGCGCCATCGCCTTTATCTTCATAGTAGGTTTCAAAGCCAGAGCCGATGATGGTCTTGAGCAGGGACTTGTTGGTGGTGGTTGCAAACCACCAGTTGCTTGTATCTGCGCCAATGGATTGGGCATAGGTATTCAGGACTTCGGGTGTGTCGCGGTCCGGGTCAATGGAGATGGTGACGAAGTTGACGGGAATGCCGCCCAATGGAACCTCATCCAAACGCGATTGGACTTCCTGCATGATCTCATTGATGTTGTAGCAGGGCGCTGGACAGTTGGTGTAGGTAATGGTGTACAGCGTAAATCCGCCCCGCAGGTCTTCGCTGGTGAGGGGGGTGTTGGTTTGGGCGGTCAGGTTGAAGGCGGGGGCAAGCTGCATACGCGGAAGTACCTGAATGGGCTGGAAGACGGTGAACGCAAATACGGAAAGGATAATGACGGCAAGAACGCCGTATAAGATATACAGAAATGTTTTGTTCATGCGGGAGTGGTATCAGCGGTGGGTATGTTGCTGGAAACAAGACCAGGTATCGGCGGGGGGGAGGCGTTTGCGGCCAGGTTGGATTCGATTAAGTCGCCTTCTTCCAGGAGTTGTTGAAAGGTAACGCGGGACATTTCATCCCGCAGCAGTTTTTTCAACCGCACCCACTGACAGTGTACGGGACATTTGATCTCGAAGGGACAATCTCCGGGGTTTTGAATGCAGTCGGAGAGATGCAGTTCACCTTCGAACTGCTCGACCACTTGCAGGAGGGTGATGTCTTTGGGCAGGTGGGCGAGCGAGATGCCGCCATCGCGCCCGGCCTGCGTGTTGATGAAACCGCCGCTTGCCAACTCTGCCACAATGCGTAAGAGAAGCGAGGGGGGAATCAGCATTTCACGCCCAATCTCAGAGGTAGGCAGGCGGGTACCTTTTGGCTTTCTTGAAAGCGCAAGTATCACTCGGACGGCATAATCGGTTTGGCGGTTAATTCGGAACATTTTTATCCTAAATGTTGACAATGGGTGTCAACGTTTACAGACATTGTAAGAATTTATCCCCGCTTTTTGATGTGTTATTAATCACAAGATAGAGTGACAAACGTCTGTCTTTTTAATCTTGCTTTAATATAATTTAGACTTGATTTATCTAAATTCAGTAAATTACAGATTGAGCGGAATGCAGACTTTAGTCTGCAATTTTGCAGGGGCAAAGCGGACTGAAGTCCGCACTCCGGAACAAATTCGTGGTTTACTGAAATTTTTTGTTGTATCAAACATCGTCTTATCTGCAAAAGAATGGATGGGGGGTATGCAAACCATGTCAGGAACGGAGTCGAAAGTCTCCTGACTTTCGAGCAAAATCTGGAGTGCGGACTTCAGTCCGCGATGCCAAGGCGGACTAAAGTCCGCACTCCGAGGATTTACGGATAGGGTCTTATTCATTCCCGATGGCGTAGAAGAAACCTTCACTGGTGGCGACATAGAGTCTTTCAGGGACGAACGCCAACCCGGAGACCAGGCTGCCTTTTTCGAGCGGCAGGGTCCATTTTGGATTCTTTTGCCCGTTTTCAAAAGCGAAACATTCCACCTTGCCTCTGCGGCTGCCGCAGATGTAGGATACAAAATCTTCGTCCATGCCCCCAAAACTGCTGGGACGCAGGGCAATGCGCGCGTTGTTGATCATGTTGCCTTCCTTATCCAGCCAGAGCAGGGTGGAATCTTCATATTCAGAGTTATAGTGCAGCCACATGCTCCCGTCGGCGAAAACACCGACGATGCCGGCGAAGCCAAAGAAGGCGGTACGTGCCCACTCCATGCGCGTGAAAATCTGTGCTTTGCCATCCACATAATCCCAGCCGATCACTTTGTTCTCAAAACGCGCGTACAACATGCCATTCATCCCAACGATGAATTGCTCGGTGGTGGGCAGTTCAGGAAATTCCATGATTTCGCCTGTCGCTGCATTCAAAGCCGTGTTACGCAGGAAGACAAATTGTTCATCCGGGCTGAGGATGGGGGCAGACGAAAAGCGGCGGTTGATGGCGGTGGTATCCCACAGTAATTCGCCATCAGGCGAGACAGCGCGCAAATTGCCGATCACAACATAATAGATCGTGCCGCTCTCTCCAACCACGGGACCCGATGTGGCTCCATAACCTCCCTCCACTTGGAAATACCAGTGCAGGGTTCCATCAGGCGTCACGGAAGATAGTCCGCCCGCTGTATCGGTGGCGTAGATGTTGCCATCCGCGCCGAGGGCGGGCGTGCCCACTCCGCCGGCGGGGAGGGAAATGCTCCAGTTGACCGACCCGTTTTGGTCGAGAGAATGAAGCGTGCCGTTTGTGGAAAGGAGATATACGCTTCCATCCGCGCTGACGGCTGGTCCGCCGACCAGGCCTGATTCTTCGCTGAAAGTCCACAGCACCCGTGGCGACTCAATTCCCCGCGCATTCGTCCACATCGAAGCAGAAGGGTCGCGCCATTGCCCCGACCATAAATGCCCGCCGGGGATGGGGATTTCATTTGCGTGGGGTTGGATCGCCAGCCGCACCTGGTTGATGGCAAAGCCTGCCAGTGTGACGAGGAGGATGGTCACAAACGCGGATGTCAGCGGGCGGGCGCGCATTTTCTGTTTGAGCGGGGTGATATATTTTTCGTCTGCTTGCCAGCGCAGGCGGTTGAACATGTCGAACAGGCGGGAGGATGGCGCGCCAACGTTGGCGATGCGGCGCAGACCTTCGCCCAATAAATTGAAACCAAGCACGGTGATGAAGATGAGCGTGCCGGAGGCAAATAACTTCCACGGGCTGGTGTAAATATCTTCGTTGACGCCGGAGAGCATTTGCCCCAATTCGGGCATGCCGCTCAGGCGTGCAGCGGCGGTGTCGCTGATCCAGACCCAAACTTCGCCGCCTACGTAATAGCCAAGGAAACCCAACCCCGCGGTGACGAGCAAAGTGGAACTGACTTCAAAGGTCAGCAGCATCCAAATGAATGGCAGCACCTGCCGCAGAATGTGATTGACGACGATCTCAAAGTTGCTTTGCCCAAGCGCGCGGCTGGCTTCCACGAAAAGTTGTTCGCGGGTGATGCGCGTCTGCTCGCGGACAAGGCGCGCGGAGTCTGCCCAGCCCGTAATGGCAAGTCCGAGTACGAAGCCCCAGGGTCGCCAGTCCATAGTGAGCGCCACGACTGCCAGCGCCACCATCAAGGTCGGCATGGAAAGCGCTGCGCTGATAAGCCCGTTGATGGCTTTGCCGAAGCGGTTGTTATGCCAGCCTGCGAGGAGTCCAATGGCAGTTCCGAT
>JAUXWL010000625.1 GCA_030680155.1 Anaerolineales bacterium | reverse complement strand
CATCAATTCAAAGAAGACAAATGTCTTTGATAGGCTTCCTTCAAATTTGTCTCGATCTTCGTATGCAAAGGCGTTTCCTGATATGGATGCTTCTGTGCGTGCTCATGGATAAACAGGGTACATATCTCGCATAAAAAATATCCAATCAAAATGCCGCGCTCTCGATACATGAAACCATTGATGGAAAGCGCCTTTTCACCTTGAAAGTTCACCTCACCAGCAGAATTTTTCAGGCAAGCTGGGCATAAATCGTCAGTGTAAAGCCAAAACCCTTTCATGGCACTGCCAAATTGCGCTTTGCCCTGCTCATACATCAATTTCAAAACACCTTCGGCAGTCGTGGAGTTTGTATCAGTTGTCTTGGGCTGGCGATTCCGTTTCGAAGGCATATCCTCTTATCCCATCGGCATGTGATGTTTCGCGGCGTAGTGACCTGTGATGTAGTGATACAACTGCCGCTCGATGTCGGTCAGCAGACTGCTCGCGCCGATGCGAAACAGGTCATTCTTCAGCCATTCGTCACCGAGTTCTTCCTTCATTAGCGACTGCCAAGCCATCGCTTGCTTCGCGGAGCTAATTCCGCCCGCGGGCTTGAAACCGACTTTGTAGCCGAAGCGATCCAGATAATCGCGGATGGCACGCGTCATCACCAGGCTGAATTCCAGCGTGGCATTGACCGTCTCCTTGCCCGTGGATGTCTTGATAAAGTCCGAGCCTGCCATCATGGAAACCAAACTGGCTTGATAGACTTGCTTGAGAGAGCCGAGATCGCCTGTTGCCAAAATCGTCTTCATGTGCGCGTCACCACAGGCTTTGCGGAATTGCTGCAATTCGTCGTACATGGATTGCCAGTCGCCAGTGAGAACATAATTGCGGGCGATGACCACGTCAATTTCTTTGGCGCCTGCCTCCACGGCTTGCTCAATTTCTTGAATACGCTGTGGCAGAGGAGTCTGTCCCGCAGGAAAACCTGTCGCAACAGAGGCAACTGGAATTCCAGAGCCTTGAAGCGCGTGGACTGCATCCGCAACGCGATTGGGATAAACGCAGACCGCGCCGACGGTGATCCGCTCGCCGTCCAATCCAAGTTTCTCCACCATATCAGGGCGCAGTGGCTGTTTGGCTTTGGCACATAAACGATGAACACGCCCGGGCGTATCGTCACCTGCGAGGGTGGTCAGGTCAATGTTGGTGATGGCGCGTAAAAGCCACGCCGCCTGCCAATCCTTTTTGACGGTGCGGCGACCTGTGAGTGTGGCCGTGCGCCGCTCCACCGCGCTCTTGTTGACGTGCGCGCCCATCACCCAATCAAGGTCGAGGGGCGTGCCGGGGTTACGAGTGTGATTTGAGGTCATAAAAACTCCATTACGATTGTCTGACATTATTATACAGCGGATTGAATCACAAATAATGCAACCGTATAATGACAATATGAAATCACAAACGGAATGCCCGAGTTTTGACAAAGACCTCCCTGTACTGAATCAGTTCATCCACGAACTGGTGGAAGCCTACATGGCGAATAAAATCCAAACGTGGGATGCTCTAGATTCCAAGGTCAAATCTTTTTTCACACATGAAAATATGGATGCCGTGGAAATAAAAGCCCCTGGCTGGAAAAAGATGGCATCGTATTCAGATGGCATCACTCTGACCCATGTGACCTGTGTGTTTCTCGGCATGTTCATGCTGCCGGAATTTCGGTCGCTAACCGATGAGCAGAAACAACTTGCAAAGTGGATCGTCCTATTTCACGATATTGATAAGGCGCACATCCGCGGGCAAAAAGACACCATGCACGCTTTTAATTCAGGCGTGGTGGCAGCCAATGTGCTGCCAAGCCTTGGCTTTCCCGTCACCGACAAATACCAAGCTTTGAAAACTTCATGGGGCAATTTCACCAAACAGGCGTTCACTGTGGAAGCAAAGATCCCCCAAAAGCCCGATAATCAGAAACTTCCCGAAATCCTGGCAGGGATATCTCAACTCTTCGGCGAAAATTCCCCCGCCGACCTGATCGTCAAAACTGTATTGCTGCACATTTCCCTTGATGCGGATAAGAATTATCCCACCCCCGCACCACTGACAGATGATGAGATCAAACGCTTCATCAGCCCTGCGTTATTCCCGCTATTGAAAGTGATGATGCTTTCCGACAATGAAGGCTGGACATTGTTCAATTCCGCAGTCAGGGAACAGCAACGGCGCGACACATTGCAGGCATGTGAACACATTCAGATGTTAATTTCCATACCCCAGTAAAACTAAATATTACTTCTCTACCGTACAAACGAGAGTAAAACTTAACTTTGCTCCTTGCGCCGTCCCCGGCGCAAGATTCCCTCGGAAACCGCCGCCGGGGATGTATGCCCAGATATGGGTATGTATGCCCAGATATGGGTATGTATGCCCAGATATGGGTACGGCGGCGTGAGCGTTTCTATGTACGGTAGAGAAAATATTACTTTACCACCCCATCCGAGAGCCACTCAGGGTCTTTTGCGATCCTATCCGCATTCCATGCGTTAACCACCTCGCGCAACACATCGGACTGGTGATACCGCAGCGCTTCGACCACCTCGGCATAACGCTTATACGCCGAACAGTCACTTACCCGCTCAAGACTTAATTCCTTATGGATGACCTTGAGCATGGCCAGGGCAATATCCACATTGATTTCCTGCGCAGCAAGCAAAACCTGAAACAAGTTCAGTTTATCGTTAACAGAAGGAGTGCGAAAAAATTCCTTAAGCAGTGAAAGGTCGGCCATAATCGGCTGTATTATACAGGCAATGGGGATACGATATATAATGCCCACGGTCACAAGGGTGGGCGTCAGAATCTTGGGAAAATCTTTTAAACACAAAGTACACGAAGGTCACGAAGGGGAAAAAGGCGCAAAATCGTTAAGAATCCTCTGCTTGGTGTGCTTTGTGACCTTTGTGTTTGATGTTTTTCAAAAAAGTGACACGCACTGGGTATAATTTCTGAAAGGATTCTTAATACAATGAATATTCCCCCTCCCTCCCCTGAAGAATATGCACCCTTTTATGCCGATTACATCCAGCGCGCCACCGCTCGCGGGGATGTGACCGCCGCCCTGCCGCTGCAAATTGACGAACTGCGCCTCGCTCTTGGACCTCTACCTGATTCGCAAGCCCGCTACCGCATCTCCCCTGACGATTGGTCCATCAAACAGATCGTCAGCCACTTGATCGATGCCGAGCGGGTCTTTTCGTATCGCCTGCTGCGCATCTCGCGCAAGGACAAGACCCCGCTGCCCGGTTTCGAGCAGGAGGATTTCGTCCGTGAATCAGGCGCGGATGAACTCCCGCTCGCAGACCTGCTGGGTGAGTTCGAGCATCTGCGCCGCGCGAATGCGATAGCCATAAAAAACCTGAGCGCAGAGTCTGTGTCGCAGGTGGGAACAGCTGGCGGCGCGGCAGTAAGCGCAAGGGCTCTTATCCATATGCTGGTGGGGCATGTCGAACATCACATGGAAAGCCTGCGCGGGAAATACCTTCCATTCGTCTAACAAAGGAAAATTATGATACCCCATCCAATCCCCCCAAAACGAGAATACCCAATCACCCAACACGGCATCACCCGCACTGATGAATACTACTGGATGCGTAACCGCGCAGACCCCGCAGCCTACAAATATTTACAGGCGGAAAACGAATATCTTGAATATGTCTTGAGCCCCATCAAACCGCTTCAGGAAAAACTTTATCAGGAAATGAAAGCGCGCATTCAAGAGGTGGACAGCAGCGCGCCTGAAAAATTCAAGGGTTATTTTTATTACATCCGCGCCGAGGCGGGAAGGCAATACCCCATCTATTGCCGCAAAAAAGATTCACTGGATGCTCCCGAAGAAATCCTGCTCGATCAAAATATCCTCGCGGAAGGGCTTGAGTTTTGCAGTGTCAGCGCGTTCAGCATCAGTCCCGACCAGACCAAGCTCGCCTACTCGCTCGATCTCGAAGGCGCGGAGGTATATACGATCTACATCAAAGACCTTGCCAGCGGAGAACTGCACCCGGATAAAATCGAGGGCGTGCTGGGAAGTGTTTACTACTCCGCAGGTGTCGAATGGGCAGACGACAACCAAACGATCTTTTACCTCACGCTCGATGAGTATCATCGCGCCGACAAACTCTTCCGCCACAAACTCGGCGCCGACCGAAAACAGGATGTATTGCTCTTTCACGAAACCGATGAGACGTATGCCCTGTCCCTGCATAAATCACGCAGCAAGAAATACATCATGCTATATCACTACAACACCCTTGCGCAGGAAATGCGCTTCATCCCGACCGATGAGCCTGATTCTGCACCCAGGCTGATCCACCCCCGCCAGCACGGACTCGAATACTACGCCGGGCATCATGGTGACTACTTCTACATCCTGACGAATAAAGATGCCTACAACCACAAACTTGTGCGCGCGCCGATCTCATCACCCGGCATGGAACATTGGGAGGATGTCATCCCCCACCGTGACGATGTCCTGCTCGAACATTTTGACCTTTTTGAAAATCACCTGATCCTGCACGAGCGCAAGGACGGGTTAAAACACCTGCGCGTCTGCCAGATTTCAAACGTGGAAAAATCCATCCACGTGCAATTCCCCGACCCGACGTATGAAGCGGTGGTCGAACTCAATACCGAGTTCCATAAAAAATTCGTGCGGGTCAGGTACTCGTCCCTTGTCACACCATACACCACCGCCAATATAGACATGGACACGGGCGAATGGGAGATACTGAAACAAGACCAAGTCCCCAGTGGATTTGATAAAACGGAGTATGTGACTGAGTTTATTTTTTCCACAGCCAAAGACGGCAAACAAATCCCCATTTCGATTGCCTACAAAAAAGGCCTGCCGCGGGATGGAAAAAACCCCACCCTCATTTACGGCTACGGCGCATACGGCGGCTCGAGCGAGGCGCACTTCAACGCGAACATCCTCAGCATCCTGGATCGCGGATTTGTCTTCGCCATCGCGCATGTGCGCGGCGGGGCAGAGATGGGGCGCGCGTGGTACGACGGCGGCAGGCTGATGAACAAGAAGAACTCGTTCACCGACCTGATCGCTTGCGCCGAGCATCTCATCAACGAAGGATTCACTTCGCCTGAAAAACTCGCCATCATCGGCAGTTCCGCCGGCGGGCTGTTGGTCGGCGCCAGCATGGTCATGCGCCCCGACTTATTCAAGGTCGTCATTTGCAAAGTCCCTTTTTTGGATGTGATCACCAGCATGAGCGACCCGACCATCCCGCTGACCACGCTGGAATATGACCAGTGGGGCAACCCGGATGAAAGCAGGGAAGTCTTTGATTACATGCTCTCGTATTCGCCCTACGACAATATTCAGCCGATTGAATATCCGCACCTGCTGTTGACCACGGGATACAACGACCCGCGCGTGGCGTATTGGGAACCGGCAAAATTTCTGGCAAGGATACGGAACGTAAAAAAAGGGGACAACCTTGCTGTGCTCCAGACCAACTTCAGCGCAGGTCATGCAGGCGCCAGCGGACGGTATGATTATCTCAAGGAAAGCGCCCTCGATTTTGCATTCCTGATCGATAAACTGGGAAAGCAAAATTAGAAATTAAAAGCCTTGAAGACGCAAAACAGATCGTCTCGTGGTATTTGAGGGATAAGGCGCGCATTGTCAGGCTGGTCAAATTCAATCTTGCTACCGACGAGCACAACAAGCAGGCAGGCGGTTAATGAAAACAGCCTTCAAAGTCATTATGATCTTTGAAGGCTGTTCGTTTTTTACTGGCCCGTCGCTTGTTCCAGTTTCGGAAGGGATTGCAGGTAGAGATACATCGCTTTCAACTCATCGTCGGTCAGCCGGCTTTTTTCCTGCCAGGGCATGTACTCGCTGAGTTGATGACCGCCGGGCGTGACGCCTGTTCGAAGGGTTTGGATGAAATCCTCTTCAGACCAGGCGGATAGTTCGCCGCCGGGGGTCAGGTTGGGGGTGATCAACTGGATGGTCGGGTCGGGGAAGGGACCGCCGTTCAATTCCGCGCCATGACAAACGCGGCAATCGTTGATGTCGATCAGGTACTTGCCGAATTCCACGGTCACCCCAGGCTCGGGCGCGGGCGGACGTGTCGTATGGTCGACCGCTTCGGCGGGTAATTGACCAAACGCGCCAGCGGCAAGCAGAACCTTTGCAAACGGTGAAAAATATTTCGGCTTTGTCTGGCGATCGACAGGCGGGACCGTGCGCAGGTAGGCAATGATCGCGCCCAAATCCCTGTCGTTGATATGATAGGTGGCGGTCACCGCAATCATAAAGGTCGGTTTGCCTTCCTTGTTCACACCGTGCCGGATGGCGCGGACGAAATCTTCATCCGTGTAGGTGGAGGCAATGCCGCCCTCGCCCGAGGTCAGGTTCGATGAATCGACATAGCCGATCTGTTCCGAGACAAACCAGCCCACCATGCCGCCGAGGTCCTCGGTGTGACATCCCAGGCACATCGTCTCTACGCGGTGTTTGCCGAGTTCGAGACTTGCCGCGTCGGTAGGGATGGCGATGTTATCCGGCGGGATATCATACGTTTTGTTGAGGCGGGCGCTGCCCATAAAATACAATACTGCGACCGTAACGAGCAACAATCCGATCAGCGAGCCAAGCACGATCCCGATCCATTTGAATACTTTTTTCACTGCTCATTCTCCTTTGGTGAAATTTTTAACGCAAGCGCAAAATAAATTTTGCGGTACGGGTTAACCTTCCAGCGCCTTCTTCAAGGCTTGCATGGTTTCATCCATTTGTTTATCCATCTGGCTTTTCATCATCCCTTCCGCCAGTTTGAAGAGACCGCCGAACTCGCCTTCGCCTGTCATGGTGACAAACGTCCCGCCGTCTTGGGCAGAAAACGTGAAACTGCCTTGCATGGAAACAGGCGCTTCGACGGTCTTGTACGCGTAGCGTGTGGGCGGATCCCAAACGGTGATTTCGGATTTCATCTCCATTTTCTGACCGAGGAACTTGGAGACGAACATGTACTGCAAACCGACGCGCGGCTCGCCTTCGGTCAGGATTTTGGATTCGATGAATCCGATCATCCATTTGGAGGCGTTGCTGAAGTCGGTAGTGAAGGCGAATGCCTTCTCGGGCGTGCAATTGATGTGGATTGATTTTTCGAGTTTCATGGGTTTCTCCTTTTTGGGTAGCGCGAGATTTATCTCGCTGGTGGATATGAAACGCAAAAAGAATTTTGCGGTACTAACCGATTCTCGGTATCAAGAACGAGACAGTCTTCTTGTATTCCAGATACGATTCGCCGAAGCGCAATTCGAGTTCAAGTTCCTCAAAGTATTTCAGGAAAAAGGCATGGGCGGGGATCAAGCCCAACGAAGCGGCGAGCAGGACAAACGTCGAGGAGGAGGCGAAAGCGAGCGCAAGGGCGAAGAGATAGAATCCGAGTGACATCGGGTTGCGAGTCCGCTTGTAGATGTCGTCGTCCACGATGCGCTTGGTGAGGATGAAGGCGTTGGTGCCGCTTCCGAGCGAACGCAGAAGTTTGTTGGTCACACCGAGAAAATACAGACCTGGAACTGCAAGGATGATTCCGAGCGCGAAGAAGAACGGCTTGAACGGCAGGGAGGGCAAACCGAGGAGTGCGTCGAAATGAGTCAAGCCAGGGTAGAAGATGGCGAGGAGGGGCGGCGCGACCAGACCCGCGAAAAAGAAGAAGTGTAAGACGCGGCTCGAA
Source organism: Anaerolineales bacterium (assembly GCA_030680155.1). Taxonomy (GTDB): domain Bacteria; phylum Chloroflexota; class Anaerolineae; order Anaerolineales; family Villigracilaceae; genus Villigracilis. Next base: position 20,250 of record JAUXWL010000625.1, on the reverse strand, counting down.
CGTTCGGCATTCTCTTTGGAGCGATGAGCGCGAAGCCAAACGCCGAGGACGAGCGCGGCGATGAAGAAGGTGATAATGCCGATGAGGACGTAATAGACAGTGAACATGATTCTCCTAAAACGGCTTGGCGATCATCAACCACGCAATGACAGCAAATCCGCCATAGCCGATGACTGTGAGCAGGACTGGATTAGATTTCGCCAAAATCGCGTAGACTTCCTCATCGCTTTTGGCAGGTTCGGGCGGAAACCATTTGCCTTTGACGTTGTAGCGAGTCCCTGCGGCTTTGCGGGCTTCGCCGTAGAGTCCGCCGCCGAATGCCATCATCAAAACGACGATGAGGATCAGCAAAACAATCGAGACCCAGATCCAGCCGAGTTTCCACCATCCGCCCATGAAGCCCGCGATGATGCCGAAGATGATGAAGGCGTAAAGCGACATGAACATCACAGGGTACGAAGCCGCCGAGAGGTCGAGCAGGGCGCGGATGCGCTGGAGGTCGCGCTCCTTTTTGAGGGCGAAGGAAACCGCCGCCGAGACTCCGTGCGCCAGCAGGTATCCGAGAACACAGACGACGTGCAGGAAGACAACGAGTTGATAAAGCATTTGAGATTCTCCTTTGGCGAAAGTAATTTCACATCCCGCAGGTTTCATCAATCCTGCGGGAAGATTTCATTGTTTACTCAGCCTCCGCCTGCCGCAGGAAAAGAATCCCTGTGACACCGATGGCGACATGAATAACGAGGAAAGGTATGCCAGCTGCGCTAGGCAAACCATTCACGAACCACATCACATCATACGGGACCCAGGCAAACAGTTCCAACAGGGCAACAGCCAACAGCAGAATGCGGGCCTGTGCAGGCTGGCGGGAGTAATAAAGCAGCAACACGCCGAGTACCAAAAAGCTAAGCGAGGACGGGAGCCAGGTGTGAACCAGCGCCGTCACGGTCACAGCATCGGGTGTATAAGAAGCAGGCACCATTCCTTTCGCTACAAACTGGGGATCGATAATCTCGTAAATCACATTCGATATTCCCAGCAGCAGGTAGAACCCTCCAACAATCCGAAACCACCATTTCAGTTTAGTCATTTTGTCATCTCCTTTTCATTTGAGTCAACTTCGGATGAATCCTTCATCCATCGTTCAAGAAAAGCGGTAAGTTCTTCCAAATTTTTGAATCCGATACGCAGCTCCTTCTGTGAGTCCTGCAAACTGAAACGCCACGTCACGTGTTGCCCATTCGCGTCGCGTTCCTCCCACACGAGCAGGGTAAAGTGGTGATAACGGGGTGGCTGCAAATTGGTGGAGTTGGGCATGGCATTCCATTTCATTTTGTGCTATTCTTGTCGTAATTATAGGAATTCATCGTTTAGAAATCATTTATTCGTCCCGTGCCGCAAACTTCAGTTTGAGCCTCCCAATGGACAAACTTCAGTTTGCGTTTACACCCAAAAGGACAAACTGAAGTTTGTCGTACTGTTTGTCGTACCGCAAAGTTCACTTTGCGCCTCCCAATAGACAAGCTGAAGTTTGTCGTACTGTTTGTCGTACCGCAAAGTTCACTTTGCGCCTCCCAATGGACAAACTGAAGTTTGTCGTACTGTCGTACTGCAAACTTCAGTTTGCAACACCGAGAGCCGCCATGCCCCCAGAAACCATCTACTACCGCCGAAAACTGCCACACATCCACCCGCAAAACAGCCCGCTTTTCATCACCTTCAACCTCGCGGATTCGCTCCCGCCCGCCGTCGTTGCCGAGTTGCAAGCCCAGCGTGAGAAGGAACTTCAAGCCGCCAAAAGCCCTGCGGAACGCTACGAAATCCAGAAAAAATATTTCGGCTATTACGATGCGTGGCTCGACCGCTGTCAGCATGGGCATCCCTGGCTCAAGGAAGAATCAGTCGCGCAAATCGTCGCGGAGGAAATCCGCAAAGAAGCCGCCCGCCAGTACGACCTCTACGCCTATTGCATCATGCCCAACCACGTTCATTTACTCTTCCAGTCGCTCATCGAAAAATTCCCCCCATCCAAAATGGTAAGCGCCATCTCCCCCATCGCTGAAATCATGCGCCTGCTTAAAGGCCGCACTGCCCGCTATTGCAACCTTGCGCTCAACCGCTCTGGCAAGTTCTGGCACCATGAGTATTACGATCACTACGTCCGCGATGAAAAGGAGATGGAAAGGATCATTTTTTACATTTTGAACAACCCTGTCAAAGCGGGGCTGGCTAAGGAATGGAAAGATTGGAAGTTCAGCCATGTCGATCCTGAATTTGGCGAGTGGTAGGACAAACTTAAGTTTGTCTTACTTGGGCGGAATGCAAATCAAGCGCGCCGACCAAACCATCACCAACTTCATCTCCAACAAAGCCCCTGCTTTGCTGGCGTATCTCGCCGTCACGCACCGCGCCCACTCTCGCGATAAACTCGCGGCATTGCTCTGGGGCGAAATATCCGATGCGGATGCAAAAAATAATTTACGCCAAGCCCTCGCCAACCTCCGCAAATATTTCGATGATGAATTGACCATCACCCGCGACACGCTTGAATTTACGGGGGACTGCTTTCTCGACTCTGCCCAATTTGAATCGGATATAAAAACCGCCTCTTCCCTTGACCTCGAACCCTTCGATCAAACTCAGGGCAAGCCTGCATCGGTTATTCTGACAGATTCCCTGCGCCTGTATCGGGGTGACTTTCTCGAAGGCTTTCACGTCCGCGACGCGCCCGAGTTCGAAAACTGGATGCTGACCGAACGCGCCCGCCTGCGCGAACTCGCGCTCGGAGCGCTCCACACGCTGACTCAATTTCACGCCACGCGCGGACATTTCACCGAAGCCATGACCCACGCCTCGCGCCTGCTGGCTTTCGATCCCTGGCGCGAAGAAGCGCACCGTCAACTCATGCTGTTGCAAGCGCGGACGGGACAAATCAGCGCGGCGTTGGCACAATATGAAACCTGCAGGAAAATTCTGGAGAAGGAGCTCGGCGTTGAGCCGTCGCTTGAAACGACCGCGCTGTACGAACGAATCCGCTCGGCGCGGCAGACAGCGCGGCACAACATCCCCGCTTCATCCACCGAATTCATCGGACGCGAAACCGAACTGACCCAACTCCGCGAACGATTGGCAGACCCCGCCTGCCGACTCGTCACACTGACAGGTCTCGGCGGCGCGGGCAAGACAAGACTCGCGCAGGAAACGGCGCGTTCGTGCGCGGATATGTTCATCAATGGCGTGTGGATGATTCCGCTGGCGGCAGTGGATTCGCAGGGATTGATTCCCGCTATCGGCAATGTCTTCGACTTCCCCTTCACCAAAGGCGACGCGAAGAAGCAACTACTCAATTTCCTTCGCCAAAAAGAACTGTTGCTCGTCATGGACAACTTTGAGCATTTGATCGAATCGTCCGCGCTGGTGACGGAAATACTCGAGACTGCGCCTGAGGTGCAGATTCTCGTCACGTCGCGCGAGCGGTTGGATGTCCACGGCGAGTGGGTGGTGGAACTGTCTGGGCTGGGACTCGGTTCCTCGGAGGCGAATCAACTTTTCGTCCAGAGTGCGAGGCGTGCGCGGGCGGAGATAAAGATCGAAGGGCAGGATTCGGTCACGGTGTCCGAAATCTGCCATTTGGTGGGAGGTCTCCCGCTTGGAATTGAAATCGCGGCGGCGTGGATCCGCTCGATGAGCGTAGGGTCGATTCGAGATGAAATTCAAAAGAGTTTGGATTTTCTGGCTTCGACGCGGCGCGATATTCCAGAACGTCAACGCAGTTTACGCGCGGTCTTTGAATCATCATGGGCAAGATTGAACGACGCGGAACAAAAAACGTTCGCGGCGTTGTCGGTGTTTCGCGGCGGATTCACGCGCGAGGCGGCGGAGCAGGTGGCGGGGAGTTTCGATTCGCTCACGGATAAATCTCTTGTTCAACGAAACGATTCACGTTTCGAATTGCACGAAGTGACGCGCCAATTTGCGGAAGAAAAATTACGCGCAAAGAAGAAGGCGCGCGACGCGCACGCCGTCTATTTTGCAAAGTGGGCGGGCGAGCGGGCGCAGTGGAATGAACGCGCGTCGTTCGCGGTGATGAGGGACGATTTTGAAAACGTGCGCGCCGCGTGGACGTGGGCAAGCGAACGGAGGGATGCGGCTTCGCTTTCGGGGCTGGCACATTTTACGAAGAGGTATCTCGACATTCAGGGACGCTATCGCGAGGGACACGATTTGATGGAAGGCGCCTTGTCGCAATTCGGCGCGGTGGAAAATGCGAATGATTTGCCGATGGACGAACAAGGGCAAACGATGGCGAAATTAATTTTGTATCGAGCGCTGTTTTTAGCGGACATGGGCAAGCCCGACGAAACCGTCCCGACGCTGGAGGCGTGCCTGGATTATTTCAAACGCGCGGGCGATAAAAAACAGGTCATGGCATGTATGAACGCGCTGGGAATCGCTGCGCGCTTTTTGGGCGCGGAAGACAAAGGCGAAGAATATTTTCGCGGTCAGTTGGAACTGGCGCGCGAGTTGGGTAATCGTCACGAAGAGGCGACTGCACTAAACAACATTTCCACGGCGTTAACCACGTTGGGAAAATTCAAAGAGTCAGAAGATGCTCTGCGCGAGTGTCTTGCCTTGCGGCGTGAATTGAACGATGAAGCGGGGATTTCCTCGACGCTGATCAACCTGGGCGTGGCGTTGTTCAACCAGGGACGGGATGCGGAGGTCAAACCATTGCTTTATGAAGCGATTGAAATCTCGCGCCGCATCAACCAGCCGCGCAACCTGGCGGGAGCGCTTGGCAACCTTGGAGGGATATTCAAGAGAGAAGGACAATACGAGGAAGCATTAAAATTATTCCAGCAAGGGTTGGAAACCCACCGCAACACAGGCTATCCGTATGGAATTGCAATCGCGCTGGATAACGTTGGCACGGCGCATTACTGCCTGGGCAACGAACAGGAAGCGCTTAATTACCTGCGGCAGTCCATCCGCGAGGCGCGCGAGATCAAGGCGGATTTCATCGCGCTGGATGCGCTGGTCTGGGTGGCGGGTCTGCGCGCGAGAAACGGGAAAAAGGAAAGCGCGCTGGAATTGTTCAACCTGATTCGCAATCATCCAAAGGTAGATCCTGAAACATTGCAGAATGTCGAGGGGTTGCTGCCTGAAATTACGGAGGGGTTGAGCAGGGAAACCGTCCGCGCGGCGGAGGAGAATGGGAAAGCGCGAGAATTAAGCGATGTGATGGATGAAATATTAAACCAGACACTTAAATAAAAACTTCCGAAGCTTTTCAACTTCGGAAGTTTTTATTTTCATGAGTTATGCAGGTTGAGCAACAGGCTGCGCTGCCTTCGCAACCACATCTTCGAGCATCTTCGTCGTCAGTGACTTGGGGCGTTCGATGGGCATGCCGAGCGCGCGGGACCAGATGAAGTTGGGAACCACACCGAGAGCGCGGCCTACACCGAACAAAACGGTGTAGAAATCGAATTCGCGTATGCCATAGTAATGCTGGAGCGTGCCGCTGATGGCGTCCACGTTCGGGGCGGGATTCTTGGCTTTGCCCTGTTCTTTTAACACGGCGGGAACCACGTCGAAGACCATGTCGGCGAGGCGCACCAATTCATCGTCGGGGAAGTGTTTCCTGGCGAAGTCCAACTGCGCCGTAAAGCGCGGATCGGGCACACGTAAAACAGCATGACCATAGCCGGGGATGACGTGACCGCTGTTGAGCGTGTCCCACGAGAATTGGTACAACTGATCGCGAGTCGGCACGCCGCCGAATTTCTCTTTCACGTCAATTAACCAGCCGAGGCACTCTTGGTTTGCCAGACCATGCAAAGGTCCAGCCAGACCGTTGAGCGAGGCAGAGAAGGACAGGTACGGGTCGGAGAGCGCAGATCCAACAAGGTGCATGGTGTGCGCCGAGACATTCCCAGACTCATGGTCGCTGTGCAGGATGAAATACAGGCGGGCAAGTTCGGCGTAGCCTTTCTTGTCCGAGACCTTCATCATGCGCGCAAAGTTCATGCCATAATCCTGCCTGGGGTTGTATTTGGGTCTGGCGTTCTCGCCGAAGTATTTCATGCGGTAGATAAATGCCGCAATGACGGGCAGTTTGGCGGTCAGGTCAAGACCGTCTTCGAGCGCGGCTTCCCAATATTGGTCTTTCTTCATCTCATGATATTTGGCGGCAAAGACCGAGTTATTTTGCAGGGCCAGTACCGCCTGCGACAAGAGAGTCATTGGGTGAGTCTCTTTCGGCATGGACTTGAGCATTTTATAAACGTAATCGGGAACTGTGGCGCGTTTTGCCCATTCATCCTCAACCGCCTGCGCCTCCTCCTTGTTGGGAACTTCGCCGATCAGCAGCAGGTAGAACAATCCGCCCACCAACGGCATCTTGCCGCCCTTGGCTTTCGGCAGCCCCTTCAACACCTCAGGAATGGACATGCCGCGAAAACGGATGCCTTCGGCAGGGTCAACGAACGAGACATCCGTCAGCAGGGATTTGATATCACGCATCCCGCCGATGACCTGACCAACGGTGACTTTGTCCACAACCACGTCACCGTGTTCCCTGGCAAGGGATTTGATGCGCTCACGCCAGGCGGGCAATTGAGCAGAAAGTTTTTCATGCAAAATCATGACCAGACTCCTTTTGATATTCGACTACCCTGCAAAAAACTATCAAACACGAAGGTCACAACGGGACACAAAGGAAAATCTTTATTAACCTTGGTGTACTTCGTGTCCTAAGCCCCCAGCATGGGGGTTGTGTTTAAGACCTTTCGCAACGGTGTCATATTCATAACACAGGTCGAAAGCCTGTTGACCTTCGACCTGTGACCTTTGACTTTATAAACTCACCACGCTCTTGAGCGCATCGTGCGATTCTTTGACCGAAGCCGCCGACTTCTCGAACATGGCTTTTTCGTCTGCATCGAACTTGTATTCGATGATGCGCTCCATGCCGCCTGCGCCAAGCATGACAGGCACACCGAAATACATGTCGTTCAAACCGTATTCGCCGTTCATGTAGGTGGCGCATGGGACGATCAACTTCTTGTCCTTCAAGATCGCTTCCGCCATTTGCACACACGCCATCGAAGGCGCGTAGTAGGCGGAACCCGTCTTGAGTAAATTGACGATCTCGCCGCCGCCCTTGCGGGTGCGGTTGACGATCTCTTCGAGCTTGTCGGCGGGCAGGTATTCCTTCAGGGGCACGCCCGCAATATTGGAGTGACGGGTCAGCGGGACCATCTCGTCGCCGTGGCCGCCCAACACATAGCATTGCACATTTTCCACGCTCACGCCTGTTTCCATGGCGACGAAGGCGCGCATACGGGCCGAGTCCAAAATGCCGGCCTGGCCGATGACGCGCTCACGGGGCAGGCTTGTCACCTTCATGGTCAGGTATGCCATCGTATCGAGCGGGTTGGTCAGCACAATGTAAATTGCATTCGGGGAGTATTTCAGGGTTTCAGTAGCTGCTTTGCCGACAATTTCGGCATTGGTCTTGAGCAGGTCTTCGCGGCTCATGCCAGGCTTGCGCGCAATGCCTGCGGTGATGATGATGATGTCCGAATCCTTGGTGTCTTCGTAGTTGTTCGTGCCAAGCACATGCGCATCCTTGCCGATGATCGGCATGGCTTCGAGCAGGTCGAGGCTCTTTCCCTGCGGCATGCCCTCCACGACATCCAGCAGAACAACGTCAGCGAGTTCGCGCTCAGCGATCCAATGTGCGGCAGTTGCGCCTGTGTTGCCCGCCCCGATGATAGAAATTTTCTTCATGGTTCCTCCAATGAAAATCGGCAAAAAGCCGTATATTTTCAGTAATTCTATCCGAAAGTACCCCCAGCCAAAAGTACAAAATGTCACATTTTTGAGAATTTGGACGATGGACAATGGACGATGGACCGCAGACCGTTGTGCAGACAATCCCGAAGGGATGAAAAGATTATAGAGAACGTCGGATAAATTAACCTAATCCCGAAGGGATGGGATGGCATTGCATTTGTAAAATCCTGACACCCCTTCGGGGTTGGATTTTCAAAATTTTCTACATCTATAATCATTTGACCCCTTCAGGGTCATCTCATGCAACGTCTGACAATAAAAACAGACTCGCAGAAAGCGAGTCTGTTAATGGGGGAAATATGAAGTGTAGATTCTACCCAATGGACAGAATCAGGCGTCCCGTAGGAGGAGGCGGGAATTTCATCTGCCTCTTGCTTAACTGTGAACTGCTCCACCTTCGGGGACATTTTCCTCCCCTTCGAGATAGCGCGTGGCTTGAATGGCGGCTGCCGCGCCCATGCCCGCCGAGGTGATGACCTGACGGAAGTGCGGGTCGGCCACCTCACCCGCCGCATACACGCCGGGGACGCTGGTTTCCATTTTGTCGTTGACGATGACGTAGCCGAGGTCGCTCATTTCGAGTTTGCCTGCGAACATTTGGGTGTTGGGCGTGTGACCGATGAAGATGAACAAGCCGTCGGTTTCAAAGGCGCTTTCTTCGTTGGTATTCACGTTCTTGAGTTTGAGCTTAGTGAGTTTGTCATCGCCGACGATCTCGGTGACGACGGTGTTCAAGATGAAGTTCATCTTGGGGTGGTCTTTGGCGCGCTTCTGGAGAATTGCGCCCGCGCGGAATTCGTCGCGGCGGTGAATGAGGGTGACGGAGGAGGCGTAGCGGGTGATGAAGAGCGCTTCTTCAAAGGCGCTGTCGCCGCCGCCGACGACGGCGACCTTTTTGTCTTTGAAGAACCAGCCGTCACAGGTGGCACAGTAGGAGACGCCGCGCCCGGTCAGTTTTTCTTCGCCGGGGATATTGAGGTGGACGGGGTTTGCGCCTGTGGTGATGATGAGAGTTTCAGCGGAATATTCGCCGCTATCGGTGGTGACTTTATAGGGGCGCTGGGACAAATCCACTTCATGCGCCATGTCAAATTCGACTTTCGCGCCGAAATGCTCCGCCTGCTTTTGGAAGAGTTCGCCCAGTTGCGGTCCGCCCACGCCTTCGGGAAAACCAGGGTAATTTTCGATGAGATGTGTGAGCGCAGCCTGGCCGCCCAACTGCATCCCTGTCAAAACGACAGGAGCCAGTTCCGCGCGTGCGGCATACAGTGCCGCCGATAGCCCCGCCGGCCCCGAACCCAAAACCAATACTTTTACTTGTTTGTCATTTTCATTGTTCGACATTGTGACTTCCTTGGTAGGTATGTATATACCTGAAATATTGTTTAACCGTAATTGAGACGCACCTCACCGCCTTGATATTACCGTCCGCATTGTATCAGATGCTTTCAGAGGTGCAAAGTTTCAGGGGGATCATCGAATTTCCCTTTCGGAGTGCGGACTTTAGTCCGCTTTTTCTGTAAGGCGGACTAAAGTCCGCACTCCGGTACTTATTCTCCACAATCTCTGGCGGGCCTCTCCATAATTCCTCCATAAAGGATTGATACATTCTGGGTACAGATCAACCAATGGAGGTTACGCTATGAATCGAGCCGATGTCTTAATGGAAGTAGATGAACTGTTGAAGAAAATCAACGACAAAAATATTCGAATATTCGACGCCACCATCACAGATGATGTGTATTTACAAAGTCACATCCCCGGCGCGGCGTACTTCGACCACGAGCGGTTTTCGGACCCGGACAGCCCCTATACAGTCACGCTGCTCCCTGAAGCTGCACTGGCGGAACAGATCGGCAGGGCGGGCATCTCGAATGAAAATGAAGTGGTCGTTTACGCCTGCGGGATGCTCCCGTATGCGATCCGCGCCTGGTGGGCGCTCCGCTATGCGGGGCATGAGAACGTCCGCATTCTCAATGGCGGTTTGACGGCCTGGAAAAATGCCGGAGGGGAAACCGAAACAGAGGCGCGGGAATACGAACCTGCGACCTTCGAGCCGCGCTTCGACTCTGCGATGTTTGCAGACAAGGATGAGGTTTTTGCGTCCATGGAAGATCGTGACGTCGCCATTGTGAACGTATTGCCGCCGGTGAGTTACGAGGCATCCCACATCCCCGGTTCCATCAACGTCAATTGCATGGAGTTGATGCAAGGCGATTTTAGTCATGGGTTTGATACCCTCCTCCCAAATGATGAGCTCGCGCTCCGTTTGAAGGAAGTATCACAGCGCCAGCGCATCATCACCTACTGCGGCGGCGGGATCGCGGCGGCGGTCAACGCGGTGGCGCATTTGCTGACCGGTCATAAGAATGTCGCCATCTACGACGGTTCCCTGTACGAGTGGCTCGGAGAGGGGATGCCCGTCAATGGGAACGGAAACTGGGAAATCTGGAAAATGAAATAAGCGCCGCGCGTTAATCGCGCAGGCCGGGATGTCCTATTTCTCCCTCACAACTTTGAGGAGAGGAGGATTTCATGAAACAGAATCTCCACAATCCCTTTACCACACATCCATAATCCCTCCACAATGGGTTGATACAGTTGGGATGCAAGTAAATCCAAAACATTTACCAATGGAGGTAAAAATGTCAAAAAATTTTGTCCCCTGGATGGTTGCCCGCGTGGTTGCGGTGTTGATCCTGACCGGGCTGGCGACAGCCGCAGGCTTCATGGCGTACAAAGCCGGAGTCTCACAGGGCATCGCGCAAGCTCCTGAAGTCGCCGCTGCCATCGAAAAAGCCGCCGAGAATGGACAGGTCGCTCCCGTCTCACCGATGTATGGGTATGGTTATGGCTATCCATCTGGGTATGGGTTCCATCACCCGCACTTCTTCAATCCCCTCGGCGCAATCTGCTTCTCGATCTTCTTCCTCCTCCTGTTCTTCGGGATCATGAAGATGATCTTCTTCCGCCGCATGAGTCACGGCTGGGGTCACCACGGACCCTGGGGCAAATGGGAAGGCGGCATCCCCCCGATGTTCGATGAGTGGCACAAGCGGGCGCATGGGGGTGGTGAGGAATCTGCTGAAGGTGAAGAGAAGTAAAAGGTAACGAGTAAAAAGTAATAAGTAACGAGGGGAAGCACAAGCCCTGCTCGTTACTTATTACTCGTTACTCATCACTCGTCACTTATCACTGCGTCTCCCACTACCCACTATCCACCATCCACTTTATACTCCCCCCATGCCCGAACTCATCCTCGTCGTTGATGACGAACCCAAGATCACCCGCCTCGCGCGCGATTATCTGGAGAAGAACGGCTATCGCGTCGTCACCGCCGCGGACGGTCAATCCGCGCTGACGGCTGCCCGCCGCGAAAAACCAGACCTCATCATCCTTGACCTGATGCTGCCCATCATGGACGGGCGCGAAGTCTGCAAGATCCTGCGCCGCGAAAGCGACGTGCCCATCATCATGCTCACCGCCTTAGCCGAAGAAGTGGACCAGGTCACAGGCCTCGAAATTGGAGCAGACGATTACATCACCAAACCATTTTCACCCCGCGCAATGATCGCCCGAGTCCGCGCGTTGCTGCGACGCGCCAGGGGCGAAGTCAAACCGCCGAGCATCATCCGCGCGGGCGGGTTGGAGATTGACTCGGAAAAATACAGTGCGACCTTCAACGGCTGTCCCATCAAACTCACGCCCAACGAATTCAAACTCCTGCAATTGCTGGCAGCCCGCCCCGGGCAAACCCTCACCCGTGAGCAACTGCTCGACGACCTGCACGGCGCCACATCCAGTTTCGACCGCAGCGTGGATTCACATATCAAAAATCTGCGCAAGAAACTTGAGACCGCATCAGGCGCGAACATGATCGAAACCGTGTATGGAATTGGATATCGGCTTCTCGACGTTGAATGTTAGACATTCAACGTCGAATGTCTAAAACTGCCTATGAATCACTCCCACCCCCAACAGCCATCCCGCCGCCGCGCACGGCGTTTTTTTCCGTTCGTTTTTTTCTTTTTCAGCATCGTCTCGGTCTTCGTTGGCGGGTCCGCCGCCATTTTGTATTGGGCGTTCTCTGAATTTTCCGGAGCGCGAAACATCTGGCTGTTGTTGTGCGGCGCGCCGGTTGTCGTTGTCCTTTTCGCTGTCTTCATCATCTTCAACCTGTACCTGCGCTTCGGCAAGCCGCTCGAACAACTCTTCGATACCATCAATGCCGTCGAAGCCGGCAACCTTTCAGCGCGCGTGCCGGCTGGCAAATCAGAAATGTTCGGCGACCTGTTCAAACGCTTCAACAAAATGGTCGGCGAACTCGAGCGCGCTGAACAACAGCGCCGCAACCTCACCGCCGACATCGCACACGAACTGCGCACGCCGCTGCACATCATCCAGGGCAATCTTGAAGGCGTCATTGACAGCGTTTATCAAGCCACGCCCGAACACATCAACAACACATTGGACGAGACCAGGCTCCTCGCGCGACTCGTGAACGACTTGCAAATCCTCTCCCTCGCCGAAACGGGACAACTCCCGCTTCACCCTACCCGCTTCCTGCTCGCTGACCTGATAGCGGATCTCACTTCCAGCTTTTCCTCGCCAGCCGCCGCCCAGGGTATCCAACTGACCTTTGACCTCGCAGACCCCAGCCTCGAGATCAACGCCGATTACGATAGGCTCAATCAGATATTATCCAACCTCGTCGCGAATGCCTTGCGGCACACACCCAGGGGCGGGAAAATTTTCGTCGGAGCAGAGTCAGTTTCGAGCGGGGAAAGAGGCGTGCGGATCCAGGTCAAAGATACAGGCACGGGCATCTCATCCGACGATCTGCCATTCATCTTTGACCGTTTCTGGCGCGGCGATAAATCCCGCAGTGACCGCGCGAACAGCGGGTTGGGGCTTGCGATTTCAAAACAACTGGTCCTCGCGCACGGCGGCACAATTGATGTCGAAAGCGAAATCGGCAAAGGGACGACCTTTATAATTGAATTGCCGGGTTGATATGGAATCCATCAGCTTGCTGATGGAAAATCAGGCAGCAAGCTGCCCGACTCCATAAAAGGGGGATTACGGTAGAATAGCCGCCAATGGAACTTTCGGAAAAACTCCAGGGCATCCTTGCCACCCTGCCTATCAAGCCGGGCTGTTATCTTTACCGCAATGCCGAGGGGACGATCATTTACGTCGGCAAAGCCATCAATATCAAGAACCGCGTGCGGTCGTATTTCCATTCCGATTCAACCCATGATGGGAAAACCCGCAGGCTGGTGCGTGATATTGCAGACATCGAATGGATTGTCGTGGGGTCGGAGCTTGAGGCGCTCATCCTTGAGATGAACCTCATCAAGAAGCACCGCCCCAAATACAACATCCGTTTGAAGGATGACAAGCGCTACCCATATATAAAAATCCATTGGAATGAGCCCTTCCCAAAAGTGACCGTCACCCGCCAAATGACGGAGGATGGCTCGCGTTATTTCGGTCCATACACTTCGGCGTGGGCGGTGTATCAGACGCTGGAAGTTCTGCGCAAGATTTTCCCCTACCTAACATGTGATAGAGAGATTACCGGCAATGATCCGCGCGCGTGTTTGTATTACGATATCAAACTTTGCGCCGCGCCGTGCATCGGAGCGATTAACCAGCAAGGCTACCGTCAGATGATCGCCGACCTGATGGATTTCCTGAGCGGACACAGCGAAGGCATCATCCAACGCATACAGGATGATATGCAAAAAGCCGCGGATGAGATGCGTTTTGAGAAAGCTGCCGCGTTGCGCGACCAACTCAAAGCCATGCAGACCATCATCGAACGGCAAAAGATCGTCTTTGGTTCGGATTACGAAGACTCGGATGTGATCGCCATGGCGCGTGAGGACGGCGAAGCCTGCGTGCAGATATTCTTCATCCGTGGCGGCAAGTTGATCGGACGCGAATATTTCATCCTCGAAGGCACGGAGGATACGGCAGACAATGAAGTGGTGACAGAATTTGTCAAGCAGTTCTACACCGAAGCGGCGAATATCCCCGAGCAGGTCATGCTGCCGCAGGAGATCGAAGAACGCATCATCATTTCGCAGTGGCTGAGGTCGAAGCGTGGCGGCAAAAAAGTGGAATTGTTCGTGCCGAAGGAAGGTCAGCCAAAAGATCTGGTGCAGCTCGCGGCGGAGAATGCCTCCGAAACATTGCAAGCCCTGCGCGCCCAATGGCAGGCGGATGCGCACCGTCAGGAGCAGGCGCTCAGCGATTTGCAGACCGGGTTGAAGTTGTCCGCGCCGCCGAACCGCATCGAGTGTTACGATGTCAGTCACACGCAGGGCGTGGCAACCATCGGCGCGATGGTGGTTTTCGAGCAGGGTGTCCCCGCCAAGAACCTATATCGCAAGTTCAATATCGAAAGCACAAGCATCGGCGCGCCTGACGACTTTGCTTCGATGGAGGAAATGCTCGCACGCCGCTTCAAGCGTTGGAAAAGCTCACAGGACGCCTTTGGCGCGAATCTAGCAGTCGGGTCGAAGAAAGATGCGTCGTTCTCCTTCCTGCCTGATCTGATCATCATTGACGGCGGTAAAGGTCAGTTGAGCCGCGTCGTCAAAGTCCTTGAGGAATTTGAGTTGCTCGGCAAAGTTCCCGTGGTGGGTCTGGCGAAGCAGGAGGAGGAAATTTTCTTCCCGCACAACAGCACGCCGCTGCTGCTCCCCCGCCATTCGCAGGGACTGTACCTTGTACAGCGCATCCGCGACGAGGCGCATCGTTTTGGAATCACCGCGCATCGCAAAAAACGCACGAAGCTGGGGCTTGCCTCCCAGCTGGATTCAATCCCCGGCATTGGACCCACGAGACGCAAGGCGCTCTTGAAACATTTCGGGTCTGTGGATAAGATTAAGGAAGCAAGTGTTGAAGAAATTGCAGCGGTGCAGGGACTGAACACCCCTGCCGCAGAAAGTATCAAGGCACATCTGGAATGAAGGAAGTTTGGATCGTTGATGATGACGAAGAGATGGGACAGGCGATCAGTTTGATGCTGACACTGCTGGAATGTAACCCGAAGCATTTCTCCAGTCCGCGTCCGGCGGCGCAGGCGCTGCTGGCAGGCGGGCAGCCCGACCTGCTGATCCTCGACATTAACATGCCCGAAGTAAGCGGGCTGGACATGCTCGAATTCATCCGCCGCCGCAGCGAGTGGAAGAACCTGCCGGTTCTTATGCTGACCTCCGAAGCTGCGGATGTGATGGTGGAAAAAGCCCTGCAAATGGGCGCAGACAGTTACGCGATGAAGCCTGTTACAATCGAGGAATTGGAAAAGGCAATGTCACAGGCATTCTATAAACATACAATTAAGTGAGTGAACGATGGCTGAAAGAAAGAAAACGAAAAAACAGATCAAAAATACAGAGAACAACGCAGCGCCCAAGAACCGTGCGGCGCAATTGTTGTTCGTCATATTTGCAGTACTCATCATCATCTCGATGGTGCTTTCCGCAACTACAAGTTTCTAGCGTCCGTCAGAATGGTATAATCCCGCGCGCGGCTCTGCAGCCGCGCTTTATTGTGTGACAAAGTACCGCAAGATTTATCTTGCGCCCCTCCAAACGCGACATGAATGTTGCAGTACCCAGCCCGCAGAGTAGGAAATAAGATGCTCGACAAATTACAAGCCATTGAAGAAAAATTCGAACAACTCGGTAGTGAACTGCTTGAGGTTGGCAACGACTATAAACGCGCCGCCGAGATCAACAAGGAACGCGTGGACCTGGAACCGCTGGTCGAAAAGGCCCGCGAATACCGTCAGGCAGTGAAAAGCCTGGAGGAAGCCAGGGCAATGATCATATCCGAGCATGATGCGGAGTTGATCGCCCTCGCCAAAGCAGACGTGGACGAACTGACTCCGAAGATCGAGATGCTCGAGAAGATCATCAAGAACATGCTCGTGCCAAAAGACCCTCGCGATGATAGAAGCGTCATCGTGGAAATTCGCGCGGGCGCGGGCGGTGACGAAGCCGCCATCTTTGCCGCAGACCTGTTCCGCATGTATACGCGCTATGCGGAAGACAAAAAATGGAAGACCGAGATCCTCTCTGAAAACGCAATCGGCGTGGGCGGCTACAAGGAAGTCATCTTTGAAGTCAAAGGCAAGTCTTATTCGAAATTGAAATACGAATCGGGCGTGCATCGCGTCCAGCGTGTGCCCGCCACCGAATCACAGGGACGCATCCACACCTCCACCGCCACGGTTGCTGTGATGGCAGAAGTGGACGAAGTCGAAGTGAATATTCCCGAAAGTGACTACGAGGTCGAAGTCTATCGCTCCTCGGGCGCGGGCGGGCAGAACGTGCAAAAGAACTCCACCGCTGTTCGTTTGACCCACATACCGTCAGGCATTGTTATCACCTGTCAGGACGAACGCTCGCAGTTGCAAAACAAACTCCGCGCGCTCAGCATTCTCCGTGCGCGTTTGTATGAATTGGAAGTAGCAAAAAAGCACGCCGAAGAGGAAGCCAACCGCCGCTCGCAAGTCGGCTCGGGCGACCGCTCCGAAAAAATCCGCACCTACAATTACCCGCAGAACCGCGTCACCGATCACCGCGTGGGATATTCCAGCTACAACCTGCCCGCCGTGATGGACGGCGACATCGACCAGTTCATTGACGAACTCTACACCCAGGACGAGGCAGGCAAACTGGCCGCCACCGGCGTGGATAACGAGGAATGAACGCAGGAGAAGTTCTACAAGACCTCCAACACCGCCATCACAGCGACACAACAGAATTGGATGCACAGCTCATCCTCGCACACGGGATGGGATTTTCGCGCACACATCTGCTCGCCCATTTGGATGCGCCCCTGACTCCGCCCCAGCTTGATTCCGTCCATGCGGCATTTGCCCGGCTGGAAGCGGGCGAACCGCTCCCCTACATCCTCGGTCACTGGGAATTCTACGGACTGGATTTGGACGTCACCTCCGATGTGCTCATTCCAAGACCGGAAACAGAATTGATGGTGGAAAAAGCCATTAAATGGCTGGGCAATTCCCCCGAAAGGAGAACCGTCGCCGACGTTGGCACAGGCTCCGGGGCGATTGCAATTGCCATTGCCATGCATATTCCGGGGGTGCGCATCCTCGCCACCGACATCTCCTACGACGCGCTCAAGATCGCCAGACACAATGCGAAAAAATTCCATGTCGATCACCGTATTAATTTTCTGCAATGCGACCTGTTCCCGCAGCATACTGACTCTCTCCCCACCGATAGTCACTTCGACCTGATCTGCGCCAACCTGCCCTACATCCCCACTACGACGCTTCACGAACTCCCCATCTTCGGGCGCGAACCAACCCTCGCCCTTGACGGCGGCACAGATGGTCTGGACTTGTATCGTCACCTGCTCGAAATCGCCCCCGACTGGCTGGCGCCGAACGGCATGATGCTCCTGGAACTCGAAGCCACCCAGGGAATCAAGGCGTTGAGCCTTGCGTACGATAAGTTCTCGGAAGCGACCATCAACCTGCAGCAGGACATGGCGGGACGAGACCGTTTACTTGAAATTTCGCTTCATTAAGTAAAACTGAGTTTTGCGCGGAAAATCTCTTATCCACCTCTTAATCTGAGTTCAGCCTTCTTTAAACTCCGCGCATATAATGAAAGTTGCATTCTCCTGATTACTCCCCACATGACTTGGGCAAGTCATAGGGGAGTGATTTTTTTAAGAAAGCGCCCAATTTGGCAGGGCATCCATCTCCAGCGTAGATGCATATCCCAATGAATAGCGGAAGTAGCCCGCCGCCGCGATCATGGCCGCATTATCGGTACACAATGAAAGAGGTGGAATATGTACGGGGAATTCGGTCTGTCCTTTGAATGCCTGTCGCAAAACGCGGTTGGCAGAGACGCCGCCCGCCACCAAAATTTCCCTGGCGCCAAACTCACGCGCTGCATCCATCGTCTTTTTGAATAACACATCCACCACTGCTTTTTGAAACGATGCCGCCAAATCATGGATGGGGAGTCCTCCGCCGCGTTTTTTCAATGCCTGCACTTCATAAAGGACAGAGGTCTTTACCCCACTGAAGGAAAAATTCCAGGTCCCATCGAGCCAGGCACGGGGGAAGTTGAAGCGTGACGCATCCCCTTCTTCCGCTTCGCGCTGGATGGATGGTCCGCCCGGGTAGGGCAATTCCAGCAATCTCGCCACCTTGTCGAACGCCTCACCCGCCGCATCATCGAGTGTGGAGCCGAGGCGCTGATAGGTCAGGTGATCGGTCATCAAATTCAGTTCGGTATGTCCGCCCGAAACGAGCAGCGCCAGAAGCGGGAATTGCGGCTCAGGCGGAATCGTATCGCCCGCCTCATATACCCACGATGAATAAATATGCCCTTCCAAATGATTGACGCCAACAAGCGGTTTGCCCAATGCAAGTGACATACCCTTCGCCATATTCAAGCCGACGATGAGCGACCCCGCCAGACCCGGTCCCTGCGTGACGGCGATGGCGTCAATATCATTGAGCGTGAGATGCGCCTGTGCGAGCGTCTGCTGGACAACAGGCATGATGCTCAACACATGCTGGCGTGACGCAACTTCAGGGAACACGCCGCCATAACGGGCGTGAATCTCCATTTGGGAAGCGACCACAGACGAAAGCAATGCGCGTCCGTTTTCGAGGATCGCGCAGGCGGTTTCATCGCAGGAAGTTTCAATGGCAAGGATGCGGGCTGGTTTCAATTCGGTCATGATTACCTTTGTCGTCATTGCGAGGGCGTTCTTGTTCTTTGCCCGAAGCAATCTCATAGCAGATTTTGGGATTGCTTCGCCGCAAAACCAAGTACGCGGCTCGCACGCGTGTCTGCGCACGGTGCAGGCAATGACATAAAATTACAAATATCTCAAAAACGCTTCGGGGTTCGCGAGAAAATCCCGCGTCAGGTTGACGTGCTCCAAATCATTATATTTCACTTCACGGATCTCACCCTCGTGGAATTGTAGAATCTGCGCATCGGGATATGCAAGGATGATCGGTGAATGCGTGGCGATGATGAACTGCGCTTCATTTTCCACCATTTGCTTGAGTGCCGAAAGGAAGCTGAGTTGTCGGGACGGTGAGAGCGCCGCCTCGGGTTCGTCCAACAGATACAAGCCGCCAGGGACAAAACGCGCCTGAAACAAGGTGAGGAAGGCTTCGCCGTGCGAGAAGTTATCGAGGTCTTTGCCGTAGCGATTCTGCATCGCGGACAACTGCCCTGCATACGCCGAACGCGCCAGATCCGCCGCATATTTTGAACGTCCCTTGTAATCGCGTTCCACGTTGTTGTATTCTTCTTCCAATTCTTCACGGGTCTCACGCATGGAGCGGGCATACCCGAAGAAATCCTCGGCACGCATGAAGAAGCCTTTGCGCGTGCGCTTCGTCCACGCCAGTTTGAAATACTTCGCCAACTTTCGCACGGGTGCCAGCGTCTTATCCGTTTTGACACTTTCACTGCCCACTGTAATAGATTCAACCGCACACGCCAGCGCCTCCATCACCGTGGATTTACCTGAGCCGTTTTCCCCCACAAAGAAGGTCACAGGCGCGCGAAATTGAATCTCAGAAAGAGAACGAATGACGGGAACCGTAAAGGGGAATTCACCCAAATCACTTTCGAGGAAGGGACGGGGCGTAAGAGATTGGAGATGGTTCATCGGACAATAGACGATGTTTTTTTCCACGGTCAACTGTCCATCGTCTGTGGTCATTATCTCTTCCACTTCTTCATCGGCAGGACAAAATCATACGGATAGTCCGCCAGTTTTTCCATCACGCCATCGGGGCGCACCCAGAGCGTATCTTCGATGCGGAAGCCCATGCCTTTTTCAGGGTAGTACAAGCCCGGCTCCGAGGTAATGATGACGCCGGGAACGAGGCGCTGGTCGTCGCTCGCAGTGAGTCCGCTGAACGGACGTTCGTGAATGTTCAAGCCCACGCCATGCCCCAAACTGTGGACGTAGCCTTCAATGGGCGCTTTTGTGTTCATCGGCGTTTGATGTCCCTTTGATTCGAAGTAGTCGCAGGTCATTTTGTTGTAATCCTTGAACGCCACATTCAAGTCGAAGTTTTCATTAAGAGTATCGTAAATCTCCCTGACCTGGTCGAACAACGCCTGCGCTTCGGGTGTGGTGTAACCGAGGCTCCAGGTTCGAGTGAAGTCGTAGTAATAGCCGCCGCCCGCTTCGGCTGGATAAATATCAAAAACGATAGTCTGACCGAGACGCATCAGATCGGTGGAAGTGCCGGAAGAATGCGGCACACCCGCATCGCGCCCGATGGCGAAGATAAAGCCGGAGGGTAATTCCGCGCCGTATTCCGCCACCCACAGACGAATCTTCGCGTGGACATCC
>JAUXWL010000619.1 GCA_030680155.1 Anaerolineales bacterium | reverse complement strand
ATTTGGGGTGAACTCCCAGACCCTAAAGGTTTTTCTGTCAGATTGGGTACTTTGCTGGCAAAATACGCTGTTCGACAAGATAATTTGGCCAGCGAGGGAAACCTTTAGGGTCTCCGCCCCTGTTTTTTGAGAAGATACTTTAATTGTATAAAAAAACAGCGATCGACAATCCTGTCAACCGCTGCTGCTACTGTCACTGATTACTGAATACTGGTAACTGATAACTCTTCTCTACCGCGAAAGCACCTTCACCATGTGATAGTACTCCATGTTCACCTTGCGCTTGTTGGAGACCACGTCCACAAGGGGGATGAATTCCACGCCCTTGCCTTTTAGCCCGGTCATCATGCCGTGCGTACCTTCCACCAACGCTTCCACAGCTTTGACGCCCATGCGGGAAGCCAGCAGACGGTCATACGCTGTCGGCGAACCTCCGCGTTGGATGTGACCGAGAATGGTCATGCGCGTCTTGAACCCGACATCCATCTCGTCGATGCGCAGCGCCAGTTCCGTGGTGCGGATGCCCGATCCTTCGGCATTGATGATGATGGCGTGGGTCTTGCCGCGTTGATAGGCATCTTCCACCGCTGCCGCCACTTCATCCACCGTGATGGGATGCTCAGGGATCAGCACGATCTCCGCGCCGCAGATGATACCTGCCATAACGGCCAGATACCCGCTGTTGCGTCCCATTGTTTCGATCAGGAACGCGCGCTGATGAGAGGAAGCCGTATCACGCAGTTTATCCACCGCATCCATGATGGTATTCATGGCGGTATCCGTGCCAACAGCGATATTCGTGCCCCAGATGTCGTTATCGATACTGCCGGGGATGCCGATGACCTTCACGCCTTTTTGCGAAAGCGCATACGCGCCGTTCATCGAGCCTTCACCGCCGATGACGATCAGCGCATCCATGCCCGCCTCGTTCATCTTGCGGATCGCGTCGCGCTGCCCTGCAGATTCTACGAAGCGTTTACTGCGGCTGGTCAATAGCACGGTCCCGCCGCGCTGCAATATACCGCCCACATCCCGCGCCCCCAGCGGACGGAATTCCCCGTTCACCAAACCTTCGTAGCCATGCATCACACCGATGACGTTCATATTGTTGGCCAGCGCTGTGCGCACCACCGCGCGGATGGCGGCGTTCATGCCGGGCGCATCTCCGCCCGAGGTTAATATTCCAACCGTGAATTTATCTGCCATGTTCTGTTTCTTTCTTGATAATGTAGGTGTCAAAATCGCGCGCCACCACGGTGTTTGCGAAGACGGTCTGCGCTTCCGCGAGTACGTCCTTGCCGCGATAACGGCGCGAAATATGCGTCAGGATCAGTTTCTTAACCCCTGCTTTAATTGCAAGTTCCGCAGCCATGCGTGCGGTCAGGTGCGAGAACTGCTTCGCCATATCCGCTTCTTCATCCATGTATGTGGACTCAACGACAACCGCATCCGCGTCTTTGCAGATTTCGATCAGGTTGTCGGTCTTTCCGGTATCCCCCACCAGGACGAGTTTACTGCCCTTTTCCCAGTCACCCAGCACCTCGTCTGGCGTGATGCGCTTTCCGTCGGGCAGGGTGATCTCCTTGCCGGCCACCAGGTCACGGCGTTCGGGTCCGAACGGCACGCCGAGCGCATCCGCTTTTTCAGCCAGAAACGGACGCCGCGCCTTCTCTTCAAAAATATAACCAAGGCTGTCTGCCTTACCGTGCGAGACATCAAAGGCGGTGACGGTGAAATCCTCCGCTTCAAAAATTACCCCCGGCTTGATCTCCACCAGACGCAGCGGCATCGGCGTCGGCTTGCCGCGCAGGACAACATCGTACAGCAGCACCCGCACACGCTCCAGCGCGCGCTTGCTGCCAAATATCTCGAATTCTTCAATGGCTTCCCAGCGTAAAAATGTGGATAGCAAACCGCCCAACCCAAGGATGTGGTCGAGATGTCCGTGGGTGAGCAGGGCGCGCGTCAGGCGTTTGAATCCCTTGCCCGATTGCAATATCTGGCGCTGCGTACCTTCGCCGCAGTCCACCAGAAAACGATATTCATTATGGGAGATAATATGCCCTGAGAGTCCGCGCTGGATCGAAGGCGCGGAAGCGGATGTGCCAAGAAATAGGATTTCGAACAAGGTGTTAAGTCCTTACAATGGATGATCGCACAGAAGAATCTGACGAGAGTTTACCAAAACGCGGAGCGCAGACTTCAGTCTGCATCTATAGGCGGACTAAAGTCCGCACTCCGTAGAATTTCAGGATGAGCAATAGACAAAGCCCTGCAATGTGTGCAAGCAAACCATGTCAGGCAATTTGCTCCCTGCGCCGTACCCATTCTGGGCACTTTCCCCGGCGCAGGGTTTCCCTCGCAAAACGCCGCCGAGGACGGCGGCTTGAGCGACTGCCGCTGACAACCTTTGCGTACAC
>JAUXWL010000605.1 GCA_030680155.1 Anaerolineales bacterium | reverse complement strand
GGCGATCGTGGCCGGCCTCAAGCTGCGCTCGGCCGTCGCCCGGATCCGCGCCGTCGGCGTCCAGGAGAGGCCCGGCACGTCGGAGGATCTCTTCCTGCACATCGCGGCGGAGAATCTGAAATGGAAAAAGGTGATCGCCTCTGCGGGTCTGGTACCCCAATGAGGCGCTGACCCCCTCCGCCCCCGCGGCGTTCTCCCGACGCCGACACGGGGCACCTGGTTGTCCTGGCTTCTTGGGGGCCAGGCGACACCCGCGAGTGGGGAGAGCGTCCGTCGGTCGTCATCAGGCCGAGGGGCGCCGCGCGGGGGTGGCGTTCAGGCGCTGATACAGCGCCGGCGCCGGAGGGGGTCTGTCAGATTCCTCTTCCCCTCCCCAGGGGGAAGAGGGGCGGGCGAAGTGCCCTTCGCCCGAGGGTGAAGGGGGGACAGGGTGACACCCGCTCTTTCCCCCCTCACCCGACTTCTTCGTCGGGTGCCTGTGAAGGCACCAACGCGGGAGAGGTGCGCGTGGCCCCCGGTCGTCCAAGCGCGGGATTGGCTGCTGGCGAGCACCATCGCGTTGCTCTAGGCGCCATCATGTGCCCAGGCATCGTCGCCACCAGGCATCGGACTTACACCGCCGGATCTCTACAGAAACCGCGAGAGGGTGAATGCCCAATCGTTGGGGCGAAAAGAGGATACTTGAGGGACAAGATTCAGGCAGGAAGAGGAGCAGTAGCTTCTACGACTAAAGCAGCACTGCGAAGCTTCCGATATGCTTCGGACGCCATCCAGCTCGTTACTATTTTTTGAAATGCTGGGTCATTCATAAATCTGATGAATATTTCCTCATTCTGATCCATTCGTTCTGCAATAAGACTTTCCAGAAGATTCTTGAACACCAGCTCGAATTTGTCCCCGGGGTTAACCACAGCCGCTTGTCTCAAACCGTCATTCGTCATGGCAGCTTCAACTATCTGATCGAAAAAGAGTTGATCGGATTGATTGAAGGTCGTCCCAAAGCGTTCGTTTACGATGGTGATGAGTTGCGAAAGCTGCACTGGTTGCTCTCGCACAAGACCGCTTCCCACTTCTGTGGGCCCGTCGAGAAGTCGAGCATCCCCATCGTGAAGTGAAATCGAACCCTCGCTTATTTTCTGCAATCGATAATATTCGAGCCTTACTTCGTCGTCGAATTGATAGGTTGCCCCGCTCTCACGCCGAGGTAGTTTTGCCGCGAGGTGGCGAAGAAATACATATAGCCTTTCCAAGTCAGTATCCTGATAGGGAATGACTTGGCTTAAGAACCCATAGAGACTTCGAAAAGCTAGCACCTTGCCGCGCCAAAGCTCCGCGTCTTCTAACTTCTCCATCTGCAATGCAGTGAAGCGTGACACCGCAGGATCGAGAGTCGCATTTATTGTTTGGTGGTCAAGCGCGCTCTGTCGCTGCTTGGACTTGAAGTATACCGCACAAAATCTTTCGATCTCTTCATCTAGGTAGATACCGGCGGAATTTAACTCACCCATTATCGCATACATGCGGCCAGGATCGACTTCTTCGCCCATTTCGGCCCCTTCATAGTAAGTCTTGAAGGCTTCACGGATCTCCTCACGATCGTTAACAAAGTCGAGAACGAACGCGTCTTCCTTAAGGGGATGAATTCGGTTTAGGCGAGACAATGTCTGCACCGCCTGAATACCGGCGAGCCGCTTGTCTACATACATAGTATGCAGCAACGGTTGGTCGAAACCTGTTTGATATTTCTCAGCGACGAGTAGTACCTGATAGTCTGGCGTTGCAAATTTTTCCGGCAGCTCTTTTTCACGAAGACCAAGATTCATTCCCACTTCAGTGAAAGTTACTTCCCTAAGTTTATCGTCTTGCACAATGC
This sequence comes from Anaerolineales bacterium, assembly GCA_030680155.1. GTDB lineage: Bacteria > Chloroflexota > Anaerolineae > Anaerolineales > Villigracilaceae > Villigracilis. The sequence continues at coordinate 7,086 of JAUXWL010000605.1, read as the reverse complement.
CAGAGAACGCGACGAGTGACTTTATTGGATAACCCTTCTCCGCAATATATCTGTCGAAGCTCTGCTTATAGCGCACCGCCTCCAAGCGTGATCCCGTCACGACCATAGCCTTTGCATGGCCTCCAATTTTGTGTCGAGTCGCGATCTGAAAATGCTCGATCATCACCTCCGTCTTCTGTGCAATGTTGTGCGGGTGAAGTCGCATGAAGCGCGCTAAAGCCCGCGCCGCCTTCTTGCGCTCGACGTGAGGGTCGTCATCGCAAGACTTGAGCAACTTGAAATAAGTTTCGTAAGTCGTGTAGTACTTAAGTACATCAATTATGAATTCTTCTTGGATAGCTTGCTTCATTGTGTAGCGATGGAATGGTTCTCCGTCGCGACCGAACACCGCAAGTGTCTTATGCTTCGGTGTTGCAGTGAAGGCGAAGAAGCTGATGTTACGTTGCTTGCCGCGTTTTGCCATACTGCGGAAGAGTTCTTCTATGTCATCACGGCCTTCTTCCGAGGCAAATTTCTGAGCCTCTTCTCGAAGTCGCTTTCCACCTAAAACTCCCTTGAGCTCGGTCGCTGCATCGCCGCCTTGCGAACTGTGTGCTTCATCAATGATGACCGCGCATCGTCGAGTGGCAAGAACGCCTGCTTCTGTTGTGGTCTCGCCGCGTTCACTCGACATCTTCTCCAATTGCCGGGCAACAAACGGAAATTTTTGAAGTGTCGTAATAATAATTGGCACAGCACTTTCTAGAGCTTCAGCCAGCTGTCGTGAACTTTCGTCGATCTTCTGAACTACGCCGCGTTTGTGCTCAAATTGATAAATTGTTTCCTGCAGTTGATTATCGAGCACTACGCGGTCGGTGACGACGATTACACTATCGAACACTCTTTGGTTCGACACGTCGTGCAGCGATGCAAGCCTGTGCGTTAGCCATCCGATAGTGTTGCTCTTGCCGCTACCCGCAGAATGCTCGATGAGATAATTGTGGCCTATGCCCTCTCGCTTAGCGGCGTCCACCAGGGAACGAACAGCTTGGAGCTGATGATAGCGTGGGAAAACCATCGCCTCCGCTTTGACTTTTCGCCCTTGATCATCACGTTTCTCGTCAATTTGCAGGTGAATGAAGCGGGCCAGGAGGTCGAGCAGACTTTCCCGCTGCAGGACCTCTTCCCACAGATAAGCCGTGCGATAAGTCCGACCCGACGGATCCAGCGGATTGCCGGCGCCGTTTGCCACGCCTTTGTTGAAAGGTAGGAAATGCGTCGCCGAACCTGCCAGCCGTGTGGTCATCACCACCGTCTCAGTGTCTACTGCGAAGTGAACTAGAGTTCGCTTCTTGAACTCAAAAATTAGTTCTCGCGGATCTCGGTCCTGTTGGTACTGACGCCGCGCATCCTCGGTGCGCTGACCCGTTATCGGGTTCTTTAGCTCTAAGGTGGCTACGGGAATTCCATTTAAACTGAGCGTGACGTCGAGGGATTTCTCAGAGCGCGACGAATAGCGAAGCTGGCGAGTTAGCGCCAGTCTGTTTGCGACATAGCGCGTCTCCAACTCGGGGTTTAATTGATGCGCAGCTTTAAAGAATGCTACGTGCAGGGTTCGGCCATAACACTTAAACCCATGTCTCAGCGTGGCGAGGGCGCCATTCAAGTCCATCCATTTGCATAAATCGGCGAGGATCTGTTCGTCAGTCTGTTCACCATGCAATGCCTCTAATCTGGCCCATTCCTTGGGCTGCGTGTCCCGAATAAAGGAGAGCACCATTGCTGGGAATATTGCGCGTTTGCGGTCATAGGCATCGCGAGCAGCGAGGATGTAACCATTATTAAGAAGATGCGATTCTATTACCGTTTCGAAGGCTGCCTCATGGGTTTGTGATTGGCTCATGTTGTCATCCTCGCTAGCTTTTCACCTAGCCACCACACTGCGACCTGACGATAGGGACCCAATCCGCCACTTTCGGCGAGATGCTTGGTTCGCTCGCGTTCAATTCGTTCTTTTGGAACAGGGCCGCGGCCTCTTTCTCGGCGCCACCACACGAGAAGAGCATCGAGAATGCCCCTCCTGCTGTTCTTCAGCACCGGAAGGTTAAGATTGAGGACAACATTCAGTTGATCATTGAAGACCTTGTTGTTCGAAAGAATTGTCCCCGATAGGTCATAGTGGATTCTTGCCTCGATGTGATGAGCCGGATCGGCTGGATTCCAGAGTAAGTCACGATCACCTTTGCGAGTGTCGCAATGTTGAAGGTTGAATGGTTGCCCTTCGCCGCCTAGACACGCCCCGAGTAGGTTCTGATAATCGAGCTGCTTCTTTGGATAGCGCGTCTGGGAACGCCAGTGTTCGATCTTCATCCTGGTCGCATTGTCTCGGATACGGCCCATACAATAGCAACAGAGGCTTTTCTGTTCAGCCGTTAGCGCATGTCGCAGATCGCTCTTTTCTGCGTAGTTAACGTAGTCGCAGTGCTTGGTTTTTCGATGCGCTGTCAGACTCTTAGGTTCGGCTCTTTTGCTTATTTGTCTCAATCACTGCCCCCCATGAAGTCGAGGAGCGTCCTTGCGCGGATGACGTCGGGATCATCATCACCAAGACGATTTGCTAGCCGGACCAACAGCTTGCGCGCCTCATCGAAGTGCTGTTGTTCGATTCTTCTGGAAAGTTGTGAGAGCAGTTGCTTCGCCTCTCGTGCACGTGGTTCGGCACCCATGATCTCTTCCAAAACGCGGCTAGAATCGACTCCGAAGGAGTGTGTCGGCGCATAGACCATCTCGTTAGTCATGATCTGAATCTGGTTGTGTGCGACTTCACCAACAATCTGAGGCGAATGGGTCGTGGCGATAAATTGGCAGCGGGGGAACGCCGCTATGAGGTTACGAACAACCTGCCGTTGCCATCCCGGATGCAGGTGTAGATCAATCTCGTCGATCAGCACGATCGCCTCCGCCATCGCAGCAGGGTCTGCCATAGTCGGATTAGCAAGCGTCAGCCTACGAGTTAGATCGAAGACCAAAGCCAAAATTCCACGCTCACCATCAGAGAGCTGCCGCACTGCGAGAGTCGCGCGCCCGTGATTGATGCACAGCTCGGGCTTCGGACCACGGCGAACAACCCGGAGACTCGTGTATCCTGGCAAGAATCTCCGCACCGCTTTCTCAATAGCTACTAGCGCGCGCCGAGAACTTTGGGACTCCTTACGAAGCCGCTGCTGAACACGCATCCATTCCATAAATTCAACACTACGCAGAGACCGATTTGTCAAAGCGCCGGATACGGCAGATCGAATTCCGCCGTAAGTGGAACCACGCGTGGGCTCTTTGTTGTCTTTATTTTGTGAGGCGCGACCAACTCCGAATAATAGGGCAAATGGCCGTCCTCCAGGATCACGATCCCTTGCTAGACGAGGGGATTCTCCTAAAAAGTCGTATAGCTCGGGTCTGTGGACCAACTGTTCACGCGGCATGCCTGAAGACTTCTTCCGCACAATCCCAGCTCTTCGAGGCTTGTGAACGACGTAGGTAAAATCTTCGCCTTTGATTTCGACGCCACATTCGACGGTCAGTGCCTTGCCCCCGACCCGCACGTCCTCGATGTCGAAACGCTCGGTAGACGACGTTCGAGTAACTTCGCGATTTGTGCCCCTGACGATCTCTGACAGGCAAATTGCCAGCGTTCTCAACACTGTAGTCTTGCCCACGCCATTAACGCCAATGACGAGATTAAATCCTGGCTCAAAGCGTAATTCGGCAGCTTTGATGGCACGAACATTGGCGAGTTTGAGACGCGTGACCTTCATGCCTCCTCCATCTCAGCTTGACCGGTCACCGCTGCCGCGACGAGTGCCGCGCGACGCTCTTTGAGCAAGAGAATGGTGCGCTCCGTCGCAACAATAAGACCATCTAATTCCATGGTCTCCTTTGCCAAAACAGAAGTAATCTCTCGCTGTTCAGAGAGTGGTGGTACAGGTAGGAGTACTTCAAAAAAGCCTTCCGGATACAGGCGCAGACGAGACGACCAGACACCTTTTGAATATCGTGTTACTTCCTCCGCAAAAATGGGTATGCGCACTAAGGCGTCCACGAACTTCGAATCAAGACACGGCCCAGGCTGATACACATTGTAAGCGGGGCTAACGATCCCCTTCACTGGTGAGATGCCCATAGCACCCATCCATGCCCAAAGCGTGTTGATGACTAGGTCCCCTGGCTGGCAGATCTTGTACCCTTCAGTTGTCTCTGCTTCGAACATGGTCACATCTTTTTGTGAGCGAGGCGTTACTCCAGTGAGATGTGAGACTGTTAGCAGCTCTTCCTCTCCGGTTGTGGAGCGCTCATCACGTTCGCTAAACAACCAGCGAGCACGTTCGATCCGCCAGTGTGCAGGAATCTCGCCCAACCAGTGGACACCGCTGTCACGACTTGGGGCTTGGACATTGAGGCCTCGGGTGACGACGTGGGTTCTGAATGCTCGTTTCTTTTCTGAGAGCAGCTCCAGCATCTCTTCCTTCGCAGATACCAATGCATCCAGTCGGGTCGTCTCCTGCATAAGGCGTTCGGCGATCTGCGCTTGTTTATTTAGGGGAGGGAGCAAGACTGGAAAGCTACCAAAGGCGTCAGCAGTGAGGTGTTGCATTGTCGATCCGTGAACCTCGCGGTCCATCTCACGGATGAACCATTCAGCGAGCCATACGAAAAACTCGTCTAGAACTCTGGTCGTATCGACCGCTACTTTGAAAATGTGCTGATTGAGCCACGCGTCTTCGCCTGCCCATCTGTACACACCGAGGGACGCGGACCAAGAAATCAGAATATCGCCGCTTTGAATTAAGTACCGATCGGGAAGTTCACCATCGTAGCGGTTGGGGTCAGAGCTAGTCGAGCTGAGGTCTTGAATTCGCAGAATCGGGCGGCCAACGCTGCCCCAATCATCGGGCTTGAAGGGGTAGCCGTTAAGGTATGTTCCAAGGTATTTGACGCGACTTTGAGTCCATCCTTTAGGAATCCGCTTTATTCCGTGTTGTTCGAGGCGGACTAATGAATCCTTTCGCATTACTCCGTCACCTCGCGGAGCAGGCGCAATATCTCCTCTTCTGCAAGCCGTAGATCTGAATCGATCGCGTCTAGTGGACGTAGCGACGTGTAACTGTAAAAATGCCGATTGAAGTTTATCTCGTAACCGACTTTGTCTTTGCTGCGATCGAGCCAAGCGTCGAATAAGTGGGGGCGTACCTCTCGCTCGAAGTAAGCCCCGATATCATCCTTCAGTGGGATGTTCTCGAAATCGCGCAAGTCTGGATCTGGCTCAAGGCCTTCATCGCCTTCTCCCTTCGCGACTGGCTCCCCTTTGGGATCTTTCTGTGTGAAGACGCTGCGGAAAAGCGTCTTCTCACTCTTCTTCCAGCTCGATCTTCGCTCATGCAAAAGATTTTCAATTTCACGCCATACGGAGTTCCAGTCGTGTTTGGTGTCACGACCGAGCACCTTATCTATGATCTGCAGGTCATCGAGGAGATGCGGGCAGGCATTTAGAAAACGCGCTTTGCTTTCTGATGTCATTTGATAATTCAGACGCAGAGGTCGTTCGACAGTTACACGAGTGAACCCGAAATCGGAATTGTCCAAAATTTTTGAGATTTTGCTGTTAGCGCGCTGGCCATAGGCCCGAACGACCTCGGCGATCTGCTTGAGAGTGAGGTGACGCCTCTTGTCGCCTAGGTTTCGCTTATTGTCTTCGCCACCACCAGGCGTCCAGATGTCTCGCGCGTCAAGCAAATGGACCTTTGCTTTGCGCCGTTTGTGCTTCCGATTGGTGACGACCCAAATATAAGTCCCGATACCCGTATTGTAGAACATCTGCTCGGGTAGGGCGATGATGGCCTCAAGCCAATCGTTTTCAATAAGCCATTTCCGGATATTGCTTTCGCCAGAGCCGGCGCCACCGGCGAAAAGTGGCGAGCCGCTAAAGACGACCGCGAGACGCGACCCATGTTTGTGTTCAATCGGCCGCACAGGCTCAAATTTGCTGATCATGTGTTGCAAGAAGAGCAATGATCCGTCGTTTACACGAGGCAATCCCGCTCCAAACCGCCCAGCAAAGCCCAGTTTGTGATGCTCCTGTTGGATCTCCCTCTGTTGCTTCTTCCAGTCGACACCGAACGGCGGATTGGTAAGAAAGTAGTCAAAGGTTTCACCTTTGAATTGATCGTCGGTAAAGCTATCGCCAAATCGGACATTGTTGCCTCCACCATTGTGGCTAACTTCCTTCATGAGCATGTCGGAAGCGGCCGTAGCGAACGCTCGTTTGTTGTAGTCTTGTCCGTAGACGTAGAGACGTGCTTCGGCGTGGTGATCGCGTAGATAGTTCTGCGCTTCGGCCAGCATGCCGCCTGTGCCACAAGCAGGGTCCAGAAGTTTGCGAACCGTCCCAGGGGTTTGGAGGAGGCGATCATCATCGTCTAAGAGGACATGCACCATGAGGCGAATGACCTCGCGCGGAGTGAAGTGGTCACCCGCAGTCTCGTTGGCCAACTCATTGAAACGACGAATGAGATTCTCAAAAATCTTGCCCATCTCGTCGTTCGGCACTTTGCTCGGATGCAAGTCTACGTCGCAGAACTTTGAGACCACGAGGTAGAGAATATTTGCTTCACGCATTCGTTCGATTTCGTTCTCAAACTCAAAGAAATCGAAGATACGACGCACGTTAGCCGAGAAGCCCTTGATATAGCTCACGAGATGCTTGTCGATGTTATCTGGGTCACCTCTTAACATCTCAAAATCGAGCGGAGAGTGATTGTGAAAGCGTTGGTTGGCAGCCTTGTCTAGAAGACGATCGAGAGCGTCGTCAGAAAATCTGCCTCCCTTTCGCTTCCTGAATTCAGCGACAACTTTCGTTTTGGTCGGTGCAAGAACACAGTCAAAGCGGCGTAGAACTGTCATCGGAAGCATGACGTGCGGATTCCGGAGCAAGTCGGCCACCCATTCCGATTTGAAGTCGGCCGGTGATTCCGATTTGAAGCCGGCCAGCTGTTCCGACGGAAGTCGGCCACCGATTCCGATTTGAAGTCGGCCACCCTGTGGTGGCGGGCGCTC
>JAUXWL010000691.1 GCA_030680155.1 Anaerolineales bacterium | reverse complement strand
CCTTTTTTCTGGGCTACTTGGATCTTGCACGAGTTCTCCTTTTGTTGGGTGGGTTTACTTTAGGCCCGAGCGTCAACTTGAGCTGTTTCTGCTCACCGAGACGGGTGAACAGCCGGACCATGAAATCTTGAACCTTTTCGGCGTCGTCGGAGCACATCGTCTCCAACATTTCACGGATGAACGCGCCTGTGCTGGTTGAGCCGTACAGTTCTGCCATTTGCTGAACGGAGGCCCGAGTAGAAGGCTTCAATCTGATTGCGTAGGTGGGTGTACCTTTGGACATGGCGGGTGTTCTGCACCCCGCATTGCACCCCGTCAAGTAAGTACGCGAAAGCAGCCCAGAGCCCGGGCGTTACCCAGAGCACCGGACTGCTTTGACGAGGCCGCTTCCTGTCAGGAGGCTTTCAGGTGTGCCCGGAGGCACTCGCTCCGCTCAGGACCGTTTAGCCTGGAGCAAATGCGCCCGCTCTTAATCCCTTCGATAATGCGGAGCACTTCGGCGCCACTCACGCACCGAAGGAGGTTCCCACGGTGCATCTTTGGGAGTTCTGGACGCTTCCACTTTGGAGCCTCCCACCAAAGACCACCCATCGGAGCACCAACCTCCCGAGGCGTGATGCGGAGGCGTTCGACTGGTTGGCCGGTCTTGGTTGTGACGGCGATGGTTTCAACATCCACCCAGCCAGAGGGAATATATGCAGCCCTTTTCTGGGCTTCCTTTTTGCTGCGATCGAGTTTCGCCAGCACGCGCAGAAATGCAGCGTGTTCCCTCGGATTCAGATCGAACGTGGATGGCTCCCGCTCGGTAAAAAGAGACTCATTCCAGATGCCCCACTGTTTACCGACCCAACCCAATTGAGCCTCTTTCTTTTTCCCGTCGTGAAGTGCCATGTAAACGGCCCATCCCGAGTCGTCCTGTTCGATTTGCCGCCCTTGGACAGCATGTTTGATGGCTTCGGCGTCGTTGTGCTCCCGAGTGGCTTTAAGCCAAAGGGATTTCACCTCATCCACGCCCGTCCCGACAGGTAGCCAAAAGGCTACATGGAGGTGCGGTGTTTTGCGTCGTTGAAGTTCGACACGCCAAAGACCCGCCCACTTGGAACGCTTCACGGCATTGCGGAACCGCTTTGTGATATCCCGCCATTCCTTCGGCGTGTATATTTCATGCGTCGTCAGGGTGAACGACCAGAACGAATACCCGTCCACCTTGAGCGTGAGAAAGCACTCACGGAGACGACGTGCCGCCTTGTCGGAAAACCCGGTAATTTGGCCCCTTTTTTCGCACTCGGGTGCGGGTAAAGAGAAGCCCAAAGCCTTCTCCAAAATGACCCCAGACGGGTAGATTTTGGCGTGAAAATGACCGTTCCGCAAGTGGTTCATTTCCGCCACTTTCTGTAGAAGTGTGCCCGTATGGAGCCTATACCAAGGGCTCAACGGACCTTCAGGCGGCCGCCCGACCCCCGTGCGGGTGGCCGGCCGGCCGCCCTGTTTTGGGCCGACAAGTTCAAGAGTGTTAGTTTCCACGGGTAACCCCCTTTGAGATTGCCCAGCGATAGCCCAACCAGTGAGGCCAACACATCACACTCACGCCACGCATGGCACGCACAGCGGTCTTGACTGCCAGCAATGGCTGGCACTTGCTGGCACCGTCAGTCCCTAATCTCTGTTTCTTTGGGGCCCCGAGTGTTGAAGCACTTTGGGGCCTTTTTTCTGGGCTACTTGGATCTTGCACGAGTTCTCCTTTTGTTGGGTGGGTTTACTTTAGGCCCGAGCGTCAACTTGAGCTGTTTCTGCTCACCGAGACGGGTGAACAGCCGGACCATGAAATCTTGAACCTTTTCGG
>JAUXWL010000690.1 GCA_030680155.1 Anaerolineales bacterium | reverse complement strand
TGTCATACTACGTATCGCACTTGCGCGAACGGCCCACCCAGCCACCCGTTGCGCGTGCAGTTCCTGCCGGTCCTCATCATGCGAACTGGTAATTTTGACCGGACCAACCTCTGCCGGGTCTTTTCCTTCCAACTCATCAGCGGTCATTCTCCCGTCGGCAATGGCATGGGCTGCAGTTGGGTAATGGTTCAAAACCTCCCGTTCGATTATCGGCCCGTAGAAATAGGCCCACGATGCCCCAAAACGCTCTTTCATCCCTTCGAGGCCGTCCACCCCATGCTTGCGAGCAAATTGGGCTAATTTCGCACGCCAGAGCCACGCGCCGGGGCTATTCCACGAGAACCGCACCCCACATTTCCGCGCCGTCCGCGAATATCGCACCAACCGGGCTCCTTTGTCCGCCTCTTTCCGCTGGTCGATATGCTTGGCGATGTATTTGCCGACGTATTTCGCTATCCCTTCCCCGGTGGACTTGACCGGCATCAACTCCGTTCTCCCGAATCCGTAATCCTTCGCCGTTTTCCGCCAAAAAGCCCATTCCGCCCGCAGCTTTGCATTGGCCGAACGATAATCCTCCCGCTCCACAGCTTCAAAATCGAAACCCGTCCGAATATCGTCTGGGAGTGCCACCAGCAAATGGAAGTGAATCCGGTCTGACTTCATCCGCTCCAAAACGGTGATGTTATCCGAATATCTCACCGCCAGAACGCCCGCCCGTAGCGAGTTGTATCGCTTTTGAGCCTCTGAAACTTCGGTGATATGCTCCGCAAATGTAAGCGTCAGGAAGCCAAGTTTTTCGATTCCGAATCGCTCCGCCATCGCAAGGACGTTGTGAGTTAGGGCAAACGCGGTTTTTCGGTGCCCATTTGTGAGCCGATTTAAGGCCCCTTCGTTTGAGTTGTTTCTATTTAGACAAGGAAGGGGGGCGCCGCCCCCTGCGGGGGCGCCCGCCCCCCTTTTCTGTGCCTGAAATTGTGCCTTAATCATCACGCTAGACCCCTTTCCTTCCGGGTCCACCGTGTGCCCAACCAGTCCGGCCACCCTTGAAACGACTTGACCGCCAGCAATGGCTGGCCTGTGCTGGCAGGTGTTCTGGTTCCTGCCTTGTTTTTGACCCTCCAACCCGCGACAACGGTTTGGGGGGTTTCTTTTGGGTTACTTGGGTCTTGCACGGCTTCCCCCTTTTCTTGGTGGGCTGTCTGTCAACCGAAGCTGCATTTGCGCGTGTTCGCCCAGCTTCGTGAACAACCGTTGCATGAATGCCTGCACCCGCTCCCCGTCGTTGCTGCACATGCTGCGGACCATATCGCGGAGAAACTCAGAGGGATTCGCAGAACCGTAAATCTTGGACACTTCGCGGAGTACCTTCCGTTCCTCCGGTGGGAGTCTAAACGCTATGAGAGGGTTGCCCCGTGTGTTTTTTGATGCCATGACCGAGTGATTAACACGGCGTTTAACACGGTCAAGCCCAGAACACGGTCGAGGCTCTAAGCATACGGACCCGGAGTGCTTTGATGGGCCGAGAACTGTCAGGAAGCCGCAATGTGTGCCCGGAGGCACTCGCTCCGCTCAGGACCGTGCCGCTTTAGCCTGGTCACGGTGTCCCCCATTATGCGGGTAACGACGTTGCCACGATTCCGCTTTTCTGTCATACTACGTATCGCACTTGCGCGAACGGCCCACCCAGCCACCCGTTGCGCGTGCAGTTCCTGCCGGTCCTCATCATGCGAACTGGTAATTTTGACCGGACCAACCTCTGCCGGGTCTTTTCCTTCCAACTCATCAGC
>JAUXWL010000681.1 GCA_030680155.1 Anaerolineales bacterium | reverse complement strand
GCAGTCGGTGTTTGAAGGGGTCTTAATCCTCGATACACGCGCGGCCCTGCAATGGTTCTCAGGATCATGTCGGCGGGCCTGCCCAGGCGCTTGCCCAATTCCTCGGCAGAGAGGGGAATATTTCCATTGGTCAGGAAGATGCGAAAAATCGCCTCGACAACGGCCGTGCGCTCGGTCAGGAAATCCGGCAGAAGGGCACAGTGGCTCATCAAGACGTGCTGGATGCCATCCACAGGTTTCACTTCGGCGGTCTGCGGGTCGATCCAGTCGATTATTCCGTCCGCTTCCACGTCGGCAAAAGTTTCCTGGTGTTCTGCGCACAAGAGCGAACGGAGGAAGACGTGCCAGTCACGTTCACTTTGCTTCCACCAATCGAAATCAATGTGGAAGGGCGTTTTTACACTGGGTTTTAACAGGCTCATACAACCTCCTCGTCAAGGCGGAAGTGTAGGTCGCCTACGTGTTTGAAAGCGGGACTCTCAGCCAGCAAGGCAAAGATGGGCGCCGGAGGCACACGGCGGACGAGATTCACCGCGGCGTATAACTCCTGCGCATGGACATGTCCCTGCGGGTTGGATTTGGATAATTCGCGCATCACCAGCAGGACCAGGTCATCAAAGGCGCGCTTCTTTTCCCAAACGGGATCAAGGGTCTTGAAATCCGGCACATGGACAACCATGCGGTCATTGAATTCGGCGGTAATCGCCTGCTTGAGCATGGCGAAGACAAAACCGCCATCCGTGCCGATCATCACCGTACGCACCCAATCCTTCGAAGCGCGTTGGGATTTTGCTTCCACGATCACTTCATCAGGATTCTCGCCTTTGCGGATATCCACCAGCGAGCCGGGGATTAATTGATGCGCCTTGTACCATTCGCGCAATCCAAAAACATAACCATGTTCCCGAACCACCCAGGCAGGGATGCGCTGACCGGTCTTACCGTCTACAAGCGTGAAACGCACACGCGGAGATTCGTATGCCGTCGGGAACAAATGCCGCGCCCGCGCCGACATGGGCAAGGTCCCTGCGCGCAGGTGCGGGTAAATAAGCGCAATGGTGATGGAGTTAATTTCCTCACGCCGATCATCTTCCCCGGTTGGGGTTAACTCATCGTCTAATTGCGCTTCGAGATTTATCAACGCAGAAGTCAGCACATCGCGGTCGTGTTCAACTTCAAAGTACCGCAGCGGCGGCGGGACTTCGCGCACGAAATCAGGTTCGAGGCGGCGCAGGCACCACAGCACCTGCCCGGCGGGACCGACTTCGTCAAACCGCTCGTCGGCTTGAAGGGCATAGTTCAGAGAGAATTCAGCCAGCTTCGGGTTTTCGCCGGCAGGCAGTTCGATGTCCTTCAACAAAGCCGACGTGGGAAGCGGCTCGCCACCGGACATATCCAAAACGGCTTCGGCAAGGTTCAATTGACCCTGGTTAATATCCACAAGCAAAGCGCGCGGAAACCAGCGACCAGCAATCTTCACCAGTCCTTCATCCGATTCAAACGATGCTTCAAGTTTTTTCTGAAGATTATCACCGTGTTCACGCAGAATAATAACGGGATTCAAGTCGTCATTTTGAGGAATCACGATGGGTGTATCGTTCAGCAAATGCGAACCCAGCCGCGCCGCAAACATCCGCTCGGACTGATCTTCCATTTCCACGGTCAATACATCAAATTCGCCCGCCGATGGATTCGCCCCCGCCCGCACGGACTTCACCGTGCCGCGAGACCAACTCAATGCAGGGAAGATCAGGTCAACGCCGACAGCATATTCATCCCTGGGGAGATACGGCTTCGCCGCAGATTTTTGCCTGCCCGCCGCTGCCTGCCGTTCAGACTCAATGCGCGCGTCAATGAATTGCGAAACCAGTTCACGCGTCGTCAGCGGGGTTTCACGCTCGAAGAGATGGGTATGTAGATTTTCAACATCCTTCTGGGAGATTTGAACCGATTGCCAGTAATCGTTGGAAAGTTTAAATGCGCTTGTCATACTCAGCCTTGTGATGAAATTACACCCAAAATTGGGGCGCGCTGATTATACCTTACCTTGTGACGGCTTTCTTGTTTTGTGAAAAAATACCCATGCAGACGCAAAACATCATCCACATGATTTCTTCATTTTCTTCTCGAAATTATGTAGTAAATTCAAACGAATTTTAAAAAGAGGAACCATGAAAAAGACACCCTACCTTCTCTCGACGTTTTTACTTATCGCCATCCTGGCCGCCTGTGGAGGAAATGCACCCGCCTCCTCCGTGGACCTTGAGCCTGTTGCGCCCGCCCAAGCCGCATCCACGCCGACGGAAGTCCCCGCCCCCACCGGGGAAACTGCTCCAGTAACCGAAGACCAAGCCACAGCGGAGTCTGAAGCGTCGTCGTCCATCGTCAGCTATGCCAGCGACATCGCTCCCATCATCGACGCGAAGTGCATCAAATGTCACGGCATCGAATCCAGAAAAGAGGGGTTGGACTTGCTCACGTACGACAACCTTATGAAAGGCTCGCGCAATGGCGTGGCGCTGACCCCCGGTGATGCGAACAACAGCCTGTTCGTGCAATTGATCGTGGAAGGCGAAATGCCCAATCGCGGCGACAGGGTGACACCTGAAGAACTGCAGCTCATCATTGATTGGGTTAACCAGGGTGCGTTGAATAATTAATTCCTACTGAGTCAGGGAGCTAAGAGAGCGTTTCTTAAGTCAGACCCTAAAGGTTTTCGCCGCAAAACAGAACCATAATTTGCAAAAAAGCGCCCACTAAACGTCGTTTTCGTAACCGTGGGAAACCTTTAGGGTCTTTGCCTACGAGTTAAGAAACAGTCCCTAAGGGTCTGTAAATAAATAGATTCCCTCATGCGCCCTCATCCCCAGCCCTTCCCCCGAAAGGGGAAGGGAGTCCCCTCTCCCTTCGGGAGAGGGTTAGGGTGAGGGTGAGGGAAAAACGTCCTCGCATGAATAGGCGCGGGAAGTTATTCTTTTACGAACCCTAAGTGCCATGAAATGGTATGCTCCCGTAATATCGGCGGCATACCACCGCGCGGGCTTACTGAATTTTGAATTAATTCGACAATGTCAGATTAAGACTGAAACCAAAGTACCAAACCACAAAGGGTACGAAGTAACACGAA
>JAUXWL010000064.1 GCA_030680155.1 Anaerolineales bacterium | reverse complement strand
GAATCTTTTGCCCAACTCATCGACATGGTGACGGACAAAACCATCGGCGCGAGCGCAGGCAAAACCGTGCTGACCGAACTCTTCAAAAACGGCGGCGACCCCGCGCAGATCGTGAAAGAAAAGAATCTTTTGCAGTTGACCGATATGGACGCCATTCAAGAGTTGGTGACGAAGATACTGGACGACAACCCCAAGGAAGTCGATGAGTACAACGCAGGCAAAGAAACCCTCTTCCAATGGTTTATGGGTCAGGTTGCGAGAGCCACAAAAGGCAAAGCTGACCCCAATGTAGCGAAGGAATTGATGGTGAAGGGGTTGGGAGAGCGGAAGAAGTAAATATCGCTGTATAATACGGTTTGAATCAAATTGGGATAACTTCTTCCGAAAAGGAGAAACTATGAAACCACTATTATTTCTCGCAGCAGATTACGCCAACATAACGGGCGATGGAAAACTCAATGTGATGGGCATCTTTAATGATATTTTTTCTTACAACTTCCCCGCTCGCCACACCTCTATGCACCTAGTTGGAAAGTTGGGCGCTGAACTAGGTGAATATGGTCAAAAACGCGATTTTAAAATAATGCTGCTTGATGAAGACGCAAATCAAATAATGGATATAGCAGGACAATTTGAAATTCCAAAAGGTGAACGAGGAAGAAAACCTGAGGTGAATTTGATTCTGGAGCTAAAGGATGTTGTCTTTCCCAAACCTGGAATCTACCAATTTGTACTACTAGTGGAAAAAGACCACAAATCTGAATTAAGTCTGTACGTAAACCAAATCGAAGCGCCAAAACTGCCGAGGGAATAAACCAATATGCCCTCCAAAGCCGAAAAACTTTTGGAGCAAATGAAAAACTCCAAATCCAATTGGAAACGGGCAGACCTCGATACACTTTATGAGGGGTTTGGTTTCGTTATCAAGCATGGTGGCAACCATGATATTTTCAAACATCCGAAATTTCCCGAACTACGCGCAACGCTTCCGCGTCACCGACAGCTCGCAAAAGGCTACGTCGAATTTGCGGTAAAATTAGTTGAGAAGTTATTGGAACTCCAAAAAGAAAGCGAAGGATAATCATGGATCTGCGTGTGCAGGCTGAGCAACTTGCTCAACGCCCATATTTATTAATGACCTCCATCGAAGAAAGTACCGACGACCAACCCATCTACTTTGCCCGCGTCCTTGAAATGGATGGTTGCTTTGGTCAGGGTGAAACCCGCGAAGAAGCTGTTGAAGACCTGCAACTCGCCATGGTGGATTTTATTGAAAGCTTGATCGAAGATGGTTTGTATGTGCCTGAACCAAGCAAGTTGATCAATACAACAGTCAGTACAGGCTCTGAAACCACTATTACTTTTGTTGGTCAAGGCAATCGATTGAAACCAAAGAAAAATGAGATTTATCACGACTCATATTTACTTTCTTCGCATAAAAATTGAGGAAATCTCAAATAAGCCTCTCTCTAACAAGAGGGGCTTTTCTTTCGTCTTCCATGTAATATAATTGCACAAATTACCGTATTAAAGGAATTCCCCACATGCCTTCACACATCAGCGTTTCAAAAATTTCAAACTACGTAGGACAAGATGTTATCCTCAAGGGCTGGGTCTACAACCGCACAGACAAGGGCAAGCTGGTCTTTTTGCTGGTGCGCGATGGCTCGGGCTTCATCCAATGCGTCGCCTTCAAAGGGGATTTGACCCCCGAACTCTTCGAGACGGTCTCCAAACTGCCCCAGGAATCGTCGGTCATCATCACCGGTTCCGTCCGCGAGGATAAGCGCGCGCCTGGAATCCCTGGCGGGTATGAAGTCGGTATCAAGGACTTGCAGGTCGTCCAAGCCGCGGGGCTGGATTACCCGATGGCGCTCAAAGACCACGGCGTGGACTTCGCGCTCGATAACCGTCACTTGTGGATCCGTATGCAAAGTCAGTGGGCAATCCTGCGTGTCCGTGTACGGGTTATGTCGGCTGTGCGCGAGTATTTGGATGGTCAGGGCTTCTTCAACCTCGACACCCCCATCCTGACCCCCGCCGCCGCCGAAGGGACTTCGACCCTCTTCGAAACCGAATATTTCGATGAAGGCTCCGCCTTTCTCGCGCAGACAGGTCAGCTTTACAACGAAGCCAACATCTTCGCGTTTGGCAAAGTCTACTGCTACGGTCCCACCTTCCGCGCGGAGAAGTCGAAGACCCGCCGCCATCTAACCGAGTTCTGGATGCTCGAGCCTGAGATCGCGTTTTGCGACCTCGACGGGTTGATGGACATCGAAGAAGGACTTATCACCCACATCGCACAGTCCGTGTTGAAGGATTGCGCCGCCGAGTTGAAGTTCCTCGGGCGCGACATTTCCAAGCTGGAAAGCGTTGTTGGTCCGTTCCCGCGCATGTCCTATGACGATGCGGCGAAATATCTGATCGAACTGTACGAAAAAGAGACCGACCCCGAGCGAAAGGAATTGCTCAAGTTCGAATGGGGCATGGACTTCGGCGCTCCGCATGAAGTGGAGATCACCAAGTTGCATGACCGCCCGGTTTTCGTCTATGGCTATCCCAGCGCGGTCAAGGCGTTCTACATGGAACCCTGGCCCGACCGACCTGAGGTCTGCAAGTCGGTGGATTTGCTCGCGCCCGAAGGCTACGGCGAGATTTGCGGCGGCTCCGAGCGCATGAGCGACCCCGATAAACTTCGGGCACGCATTCAGAAGGAAGGCCTGCCCGAGGAAGCGTTCAAATGGTATCTGGAGTTGCGCAAGTACGGCTCTGTCCCCCACGCGGGCTTTGGCATGGGCACGGAACGCGTCACGGCCTGGATGTGCGGCATCGAACACATCCGCGAGGCGATTCCCTTCCCGCGCACGATCAAGAGAATTTACCCGTAAATCTCAGAGACCTGACAGGTTTTTGAAACCTGTCAGGTCTTTGGTAAAACCTTCAGAAAAGAGAATCAAGCATCCCCGCCGTATGAAGCGCGGCGGGGATGTTCGTTTAATCCAGACTACGGGATGACGATCACTTGTCCGATAAAGATCAGGTTGGGATTCGTCAAATTCGGGTTGATGGCTTTGATGGCATCCACGGTCACGCCGTATTTGGAGGCAATGCTGCTGAGGTTGTCCCCTTGTTTGACGGTGTGTTTGCGTGTGGAGGAAGTTGCATTATTGGCAGTTGAGTTATCGGTAACAATGGGCTTGGAGATGGTCGGCACGGGGATGCTCAGTTTTGCGCCCTCCGCCAGCAAGGACGGGTTGGCCGCCAAAAGC
>JAUXWL010000597.1 GCA_030680155.1 Anaerolineales bacterium | reverse complement strand
TCTCCGAGTTTTACTTTCGCCTTGTTCAGTTTTGATCTTCGTAAAGATCATCCAACGATACATTCAACGCCTTTGCAATCGCGGACAAAATGTCAACCGTCCCTTTGCGCTTGCCCGTCTCGATCTGTGAAAGATACGGCTTGCTGATTCCTGCTGCATCTGCCAATTGTTGCTGTGTCAATTCACGATATTCGCGCCAAACCTTGATGGGGTTTTCGCCGTCAAGGAGCGCCTCAACCACTTCGGAAGGGATGAGTTCATCTTCGCCGTTTTCAAGTTCGGCTTTTGCAGCATCGTAATCGCGAATGTCCTCGAGCATTTCAGCTTGCTCGAGGAGTTTCAGATATTCTTCGTAGGGGAGGACTGCCCATTCAGGCTTGCCGTCCCGTTCAATTAATTGAATGTTTTCCTTCATCGGTACACCTCTCCGCGTGGAGCGACTTTCAACACCAGTATCACCAATTGATCGTTTTGAATTTCATAGATGACTCGCCAATCACCAACTCTCAGACGATAAGCATCTCTTCCCTGTAATTTTTTCGCGTTGGGATGTTCAGCGTATGGATTGGCAGCAATGACGCTAATTTTCTCGTAAATCGTCTTCGCCACATTACTTGGAAGTTTGTTCAGCGATTTTGCAGCTTCTTTTTTGAAGATGATTTTGTACACCAGCCTATGTTAGCATATTGCTAACAGAATTTCAAGGGTTTGTTAGCAGAAATTTGAATTGCGGGAGTGCGTCGCATATGATCCCCTTGCGGGACCAACCGGGTGGACTCATCTCCTTAAGTCGCAGAGTCCAGTCTGTGGACGAATCCCATTAAGTCAGGTGCGATGCACCCATTATTCGGCTTCAGTCCGCGCAGTTTTGGGGAGGGGATTGGGGTGGAAGTTGGAAATTTTAGACAAAAACCGTGACCATAAAACCAGTCACGGTTTTTGTTTTTAACTCTGTCTTACCAAGTAACTTTCTAATTCTTCTGGAGATAATTCGTCTGGCTTTACAAGCCTGTAGTGTCTTTCAGAGGTTACTTTTATTCCATCTTTGGATTGCTCAAACTCAAAGAGGGCAATCAGATTTTTGTCGATAAATTGAGCTGCAATTGGACGACAAACCAAGCCTGGAAATTTTATGGCGCACATTTCAAAATCCTGCTCAATTTGGACAACGCCAATTTTATCCTTGCCGCCTTTTGCCTGAACTGGCATAACATAATGTACGCCACGCTTGTCCAAGCCGATGTAGATTTCATCAGTTTCTACTTGTGAACCGTCGCGTAATGTTGTTCTTAAATGATTTTGCAGGGAATAACTGGTCAGACCTGTGAAAATATCAATGAGGCGGTTGTAGCGAAGTTTTGCCAACAGGGATTGCTCGTCATTCATCGAATATTTTGAAATAATCCCAGGGGTCGCATCTGGAATTTTTGTTTCCGCAAGGATGTTTGAAGGAATGATGTTTGCTTGTCTTGCAATCACAAGTTTGTACTTTCCTTTTCCTGCTGGCCTAATAATCCATTCATAGCCTTTTGGCGCTTTGGAAGTAATAGATTTTGGCAGGGCGGTTCTATATCTGAAAGAATACAAAACATCTCCCAAATTTTTTGGGAGAACGATGCCTAATTTCTCTGCCACTTGGCTAAATTCTGCCCGCTCGAATTCAATTTCAGTTGCGCCTTTCTTGAAACGCTTTGCGAAAATAGATTCAAGAATCTTGGCGTAGCGGTTGGACTCGTGTGCAAGCAAACCATGTCAGGCAATTTGCTCCCTGCGCCGTCCCCGGCGCAGGGTTTCCCTCGCAAAACGCCGCCGAGGACGGCGGCTTGAGCGACTGCCGCTGACAACCTTTGCGTACACACTTGGACTCTTTGTTTTCCATGAATTACCCTCTCCATTTCAAGATTACGACTTCTTCACGCAGTTGTTCCTTTGTTGCAGTAGCCAATCGAGTACGGAATAAGTCAATATTAACGAGTTCGTAACCAAGTTTTTGGGCGATGTCACCTAAAATTTGCCCAGTTCTTATCATCACGCGCAAATAGGATGCTTGATCGCCAACGACGTAAGCAAGTTTCGCTCCAGGGCGAAGAGCGGTTCTCAAGTCAGATAAGTGTTTTGCCATGCCGCCGAAATAAAGTTTTGTAGCTTTGGCATACAATCTTTCAAAGCCAGAATCTTTTCCAAGTTCAATACGGCGTTTTTCAATTTCTTCTGCAATACGCTGGATTTCTGGAAAATCTGTAACCCATTGATCGTCGTCATCACCTTTGTAAATTCCACGCGTGTTTGACCTGACAAGATTTTTCTTTAACGCCCGTAATTCCTCTTTGTTGTTGATAAAACCAAGGAGAACCGACTCTAACCTTGTTGTTCTGGTGTAGTCCTTCTCGTTGGGGTATGGCGGGGATGTAATAACCGCGTCAATGGAATTAGGCTCAAGTACGGCTAAATTCCGCGAATCTATTAGGTGTACCTTTGCATCAGGAAATGATTTCCCCTCGATTTGGCGAAGGTCTCTTGCCATTTTTTCAACTTCAAGCAGCCAGTTGGAAACAACAGGCACATCTGTTTTGAGTTTCCTGACACCTACTTCGGGACCAAAGTGCAGGTTGCTGATTTTGAAAACCAGGGCATTTCCAAGCGCTAGAAGTAAGTGAGGATAATAAGGTTCGCTTTCATGTTTTTTGAGGATTTCAAATAACGTCAGTGATTTATGTAAAGGAAGCGGGCTGATTGAATTAGTCAAAATAAGCTTTTGCGCTTCCTCTGAGAGTGTTCTTAGGTCTTTCACTTCTTTTTGAAAAGGGGAATTATCATCAATTCCTTGCGACTTCAAAACTTCTAGTGTTTCGGTTGCGATTCTTTGAGCATTTGAAGCAAGTAGATCGGCATTTAAATTCCAGCTTGTTTTCACAGACGATGCGAAATGCGGAAAGGGATTTCCTTCCAAGCCAATCGCTTTCATTCCCGCGAGTTTGGATTCAACGACAGTTGTACCCGTTCCACAAAATGGGTCAAGAACAACACTATTTTTGTTCAATTCAAATTTTGTTAGGTAATCTCTTACCAGATGAGGTGGAAATGACAATACGAACCTATACCAATCGTGAAGGGCGCGGTCTTGTGTTGCTAACTTATTGGCGCGCCCATTGGAAAGTTCAGATGTCTTTGTGTCCTGAATTTCTTCTGATTGGATAAAATCCATGTGCAACTGGCTGGGGGTAATTACCATAATGACTATTTTATCATCTGTATAGCCATATGTTCCCGTCGGGCGGGGCAACAGGGTAGGACAAAGCCCATCGAAACAGAATCAACTCCCAGTCAAGTATGAGGCGAATTCTCGTTTAGAATCACCCTCGTGACCTCCATCCTCATCTTTGCCCTCCTCACCATCCTCTCCGCCATTGGCGTGTGGATCATCCGTCAATACGCCGAACGCCGCCGCATCATGGACCATCCCAACGAGCGCAGTTCGCATTCCGCGCCCACTCCGCGCGGCGGGGGACTAGCCATCGTCATCGTCGTCCTGATTGCGGGATGTGTTGCTGTGGTGGCTGAGCGTAGTCGAAGCCCAATCGATATAAGCCCCAGTCTGATCTACCTCGTCTGCGGCGCGGTCATCGCCTACCTCGGCTGGCGAGACGACCTGCATTCGCTCAGTCCGCGTGTGCGCTTTGGCGTGCAGGGGCTGGTGGCGCTCGCGTCTGTGCTTGGCATGGGATATTTCAAATCCGTCACCATTCCGCTCTTCGGGCAACTGCAACTCGGCGCGGTGGGTTTCATCATCACCATCCTGTGGATCGTCGGTCTCACCAACGCCTACAACTTCATGGACGGCATCGACGGCATCGCGGGCGGTGTTGCGCTCTCTGCCGCGCTCGGCTGGATGTTCCTCGCCTCGCGCACGAACAACGACTTTGTCTATTGGGTCGCGCTCGCCGTCGCCGCGGGGGGCTTGGGTTTTCTCTTTCACAACTGGTCGCCCGCCAAAATTTTCATGGGCGACGCAGGCAGCACCTTCCTCGGCTACACCTTCGCCGTCCTGCCGCTGCTCTCCGCCGACGCAGGCGGCGACGCCCTCATGCTCGGCACTCTCCTGATGTGGACCTTCATCATGGACGCGGGCGTTACCTTCATCCGCCGCGCCCTCAAACGTGAAAATGTTTTTGCCGCGCATCGCAACCATCTTTATCAGCGCCTCGTCATCGCTGGCTACAAACACGCCGCCGTTACCCTGCTCTATATCTTCCTCACCCTCCTCGCCGCCGCCCTCGCCTACGCCTGGTCCTGGGGTCAACCCTACGCCCCGCCCCTCATCATCATCGGACTTCCGCTTCTCTGGCTGATCTTATCCCGCTACGTCCGCAACCTAAACTTGAAGTAAACTCATTACTTATTCCTCCTTACTTATTCCTTCTCTCCCTCATGCTCAATCGGATAAAAACCCTCGCCTCTCTCTACCTCGAACTTGGTCTGCGCTGGTCAGCCTTTCGCCTCGCCTACGCCTTCCGCCTCCGCAGCGGACTCATCCGCCTGCAAACGCCGCAATACAAATGGGCAGACCGTCTGCTCAAACATTGGCTCAAGCCAAACATCCCATCTGACTCCAGCGCTTATGCCGAATGGCGCAAACAAAACGCCCCCGCATTTTTTAAGTACCGCAAAATTCATTTTGCGAGTCGCGACATAAATGTCGCGGTACAGGAAGCGGACAAAC
>JAUXWL010000658.1 GCA_030680155.1 Anaerolineales bacterium | reverse complement strand
AAGACGCAACGCCGCAAGGCTTTTTTAGGATTGCCCCTGCGCCAGATGGTACTCTTGCCGATTCCGTCGAGGAAAGGTCAAAATCTTAGCGTCTTGGCGGCTTTGCGTTGAGATTGTTAGATTCAGATTTGGAATTGCTGTCTTGTGTCACAAAAAATTGTGTGTTGCATCGCATTCTGGTATGATTGATCTTGCTTGAGAAAGTGTGGCTCTCCCGTTTCTGGCGGGATTGAATTTCAAACAGCAAAACCTTTGCCGCGAATTTCGCTAATTCGCACGAATTTTCAAGCCAATCCGCGAAAATTCGCGTAATTCGCGGCAGATTTTTTTAGTTGATGGTGGTTTTCCCGTTAAAAACGGGAGAGCCGAAAGTGTGAAGCGACTCTTCAACAATCACAGAAGGGAATAAACGAATATGGAAGAACCTTTTTCCATTGGCGAGAGACTACGCCAATTGCGCAATGAACGAAATATTTCACAACGCGACTTGGCGCGAATGGCAAATTTGTCGCCAAACTCGATCAGTTTAATTGAGCGCGAAGAGACTTCGCCCAGTGTGGCAACTTTACAAAGCCTTGCCACAGCGCTTAGCGTCCGTATGAGCTATTTTTTTGAAGAGGAATCCCCCTCTTCCGTTTTACACATCAAATCCGGATCGCGTCCGAAGATCGAAAGCGGCGGCGTGGTAATTGAGGGTATGGGAAAGACTCTGCCATTCCAGGAACTTGAACCGTTCTCAATCACCCTGGAACCCAAGGCCGGAAGCGGCGGGGAGCGACAGGTCGTCCATTCAGGACATGAATTCGTTTATTGTTTGCAGGGAAAAATCGAATACGTGATTGATGGGAAGGTCCATCTCATAGAGACCGGGGATATTCTGATTTTTGAAGCCACCCTGCCCCACTTATGGCGTAACCCATTCGAAGCTGAAGCAAAATTCCTCCTGGTCCTTCAAACGCCCAATTCATCGCGCGAACCCGTTCAACGACATTTTTCAAGCCACCCATCGGTAAATCATATTGGGGGGTAGGGTGGTTTTCATTGAAGGACCGTCCTTGCATACGTAAAAACGAATCTACAGAATTCTCCAAAACATTAATGAATTTCTAGTAAAATTCTGCACAATTCTACATTGACCATTCTTCTCAAAAATGTAGAATTCTACAAACTTAGGTGAGGACGTTCGTGCGTCCTTGCTTCGCTTAAGTCTGTATAACGCGGAGTGTAGAATTCCGTCTGCTGATAATGCGAACCAAAGCCCGCATTCCATATACCCAACCTTCTGGTGAACCATGCTCCTCAAACGCTTTCAACTCGGTCTCATCCATGTCGCTGTCGCAATGACACTCGTCCCGATCAACAGCACGCTCAACCGCGTAATGATCTTCGACCTTGAGATATCCAAAACGCTTGTATCACTCCTCGCGGTGCTTCCTTATTTGATCTCTCCGATCCAGGTCGCCATCGGCTCGTTCTCAGACCGTCATCCCGTCCTCGGTTTTCGGCGCACACCGTATATCCTCGCTGGTCTCATCTTATGCGTAACGGGCGTGGTACTTTCCCCGCGCATCGCCTACCTCATCCATGATAACTTCGCGCTCGGCATTCTGGCTGGCTTGCTCGCCTTCGGCGCGTGGGGGATGGGCTACAATCTCTCTGCTGTGTGCTACCTCTCGCTCGCCTCCGAACTTTCGGGAGAAAAGGAACGCGGCAAGACCATTGCCACCATGTTCTTCATGATGGTCATCGGCCTAATCGCGACGGGGATCGGCTTGAGCCGCATGTTGACCGACTACTCGCCCGAAGCGCTCTCGTATGCTTTCAATGTCGTCGGCGCATCAGCCCTGACGTTGGGCCTGCTCGGCCTCATCAAACTTGAGCCTCGCTCCATGCTGGATTCTGCTCCAGCCGCATCTGAGAATTACACCGTCAAACAGATGACCTCCGCGATTACCGCCAACCCGGTGGCGAAAATCTTCTTCGTTTATTTACTGCTCCTGCTCGCCGCCCTTCTCGGTCAGGATGTGCTGCTCGAACCGTTCGGAGCGCAAGCCTTCGGCATGACCGTCGAACAGACCACGCGCATCATCTCCATCAGCGGCGTCTTCACCCTCATCGCTTTCATTATCGCCGGCGCGTTGGAAGGACGCGTGCAAAAGAAGGTCATGGCGCAGTTCGGGAATATAGGCGCATTGATTGGGTTTTTGTTCATCGTCCTCAGCGGACTCGTCCACAGCCTGACCGTGTTTTATTTCGGCATCATGCTGCTTGGTTTTGGAACGGGCATCTCCACCATTGCAAACCTTTCATTGATGTTTGATTTGACCGTTGCAGGCAAGGTCGGTTTGTATATTGGCGCATGGGGCTTCTCGAATGGCATGTCCCGTCTGACGGGCATCCTGCTGGCGGGAGTGGTGGCAGATGCGGCAACCCGCCTCACGGGCAATGCCTTGAGCGGATACTTGATCGTGTTCGGCATCGAAGCGCTGATGCTCTTGATCGCCGCCATCCTGCTGACGCGGATCGATGTTGCCGCGTTCAAAAAGAAAGTGGCAGAACCGTCCTTTGCCGATAAAGTGGCAGCAGTGGCGGATTAAATATTTTGGAGTCTGGAACTTGCTCCACAAGGAACATCATGACAGACGAATGGCTTTCATTAAGTGATGCGGCAGAAGCGCTGGGAGTGCATCCCAGCACAGTCAGATTATGGTCCGATAAGGGCATGCTGCCCGTGCATAAGACGCAGGGTGGGCATCGTCGCTATCGGCGTAGTGAAATCTTCCTGTGGGCACAGAGCAACTCCAAGTCCAATTTAGAGGCGTTGCAGCCTGAGAACATGATGCAGGAAGTCATCCGCAATGTCCGTATGCAGATCTCGGAGGGAAGCCTGGAGGCTGAGTCCTGGTATCAAAAACTGGATGACGATGCGCGCGGGCAATACCGCATGGGCGCCCGCTCGCTGTTCCACGGGTTGCTGAATTTCATCAGCGCCAATGATGAGGATGCCGCCTCGGAGGCGTATGCGATTGGGTATGAATATGCCTCGCGCGCGCGGCGCTATGACCTGAGTTATGTGGATGCGGCGAAGGCGTTTTTATTCTTCCGCAATTCGCTGATCGAGTCGGTGGTCAAAGTGTGCGGAGAGGCAAACATGCCAGCCGCACAGTCTGCGCGGATGTATTCGAAGATGCACACGTTTACAGATGCCATCCTGATCAGCCTTTTACAGACGTATGAATCACTGAAACACGCCAATCGTTGAGATTGGCGTGTTTTTTTCAAGGCAGGCGGATTATGTTAAGTGCTTAGTTTCTATCCGAAAAATCGGAGTGCAGACTTTAGTCTGCCTTGTCATTGCGGACTAAAGTCCGCACTCCGTAAATATTCGGATGGGTTGTAAAAGCATAACTCTGCCATCTTTTGCTTGCGCCAATGTTTTGGCGGGTTTATACTTGCGCGCATGGCAATTCCAGAGAAGATCGGGCGTTACATTGTAAAATCTGAATTGGGACGCGGCGGTATGGCGACAGTCTATCGCGGCTTTGACCCCAGCTTTGACCGTGAGGTGGCGATCAAGGTTCTGCCGCGTGAAATGCTGCATGACCCGCAATTTCGCTCACGCTTCGAGCGTGAGATCAAAATGGTCGCTGCTCTGGAACACCCAGCCATTGTGCCGGTCTATGATGTGGGGGAGGAGGATGGACAGCCGTACTTCGTCATGCGTTACATGACGGGCGGTTCGCTTTCAGACCTGATCGAAAAGGGAAAGACCCCCATTGACGATACTGCGCACATCATTGAAAAGATCGCGCAGGGGCTGGCCTATTCCCATAGAAAAGGCATCGTCCACCGCGACCTTAAGCCCGATAACATCCTGTTCGATGAAAATGGAAACCCCTTCATCTCGGATTTTGGCATTGCCAAATTAACAGAATCAAGCGGCGGCTTGACCGGCAGCGGAGTCATCGGCACGCCTGCCTATATGAGCCCCGAACAGGCACAGGGCGGCGAGATCGACGGCCGCAGTGACGTCTACGGATTGGGCGTCATCGTCTATCAGATGTTGAGCGGACAGCAGCCCTACAGCGCGGATACGCCCATGGGCGTGGTGGTGAAGCACATCACCGAGCCAGTGCCTGATATCCTGAACTTGATCCCTGAAGTCCCCGCTGACATGGATGCCATTATCAAAACTGCAATGGCAAAGGACAAGACCAAACGGTACGAGTCCACCATTGATCTGGCCAAGGCGCTCAATCTTGTCGCTTTTGGGAATGAAGGCAACCTGGCTTTCAGTACAAACACCAATCTGAAAAAACGGCTGGGTTCGTCGTCCACCATGCAGCTTTCACGCGGCGGCAGGACGGGGATATTTGTTGCAGGCGGTGTGTTGATACTGGCTGTGATCGGTTTCTTCCTTTTGCGGAATCAATTGATGGCGCCTGAAATTGCAACAACAACCTCCATACCTACCGAACAAACCACCCAGCTTTCCGCAACCCCCACCGAGGTGGTGGAGGAAGCCCCGGCGTTTGCCCCATTCTGTTCCGAATCCGTTACCTTCCCTCTTCCCGAAGTAAAAGAAACGGAAAACCGCTGCATCCAGAAAAAAGGATATGCCTTCCTGACCATCCCTGAAGGCGCCGAATTGGAAATCCTCCACCCCGACGGCACATGCAGGCGGGAAGCCGTTAGCGGCGGCAGGCAAACGTACTCCTGCACAGGCACACCCTTCCTTATCATGGATGTAAAAGTTTGCAATCCGCCGCCCGTTCTTTCCAATGAAGACCTTGGTCAATGTTCGGAGGATGCCACCTTCAACGCGGAGAATCAATGCTGTGTCCCCGTTCCGCCACAGGAGGCGGGTTGTACGGTCATTGAAATAAGACTCAAAGGCTGTCAATAATGGATCGGGCGCGAAAGCGCCCGATTTTCTTTTCATCAGGCGGGGTGATACAATAACGCAATGGGCAGGCTTTTCCTCGTTGCAACACCGATCGGCAACCTCGAAGACATGAGTCCGCGTGCGGTGCGAGTCTTGCGCGAATCGGTTCTCATCGCCGCCGAAGACACCCGTCACAGCGGTGTTTTGCTCAAACACTTCGATATCAAAACTCCCCTCACCAGCTATTTTGAACACAACAAATTAAATAAATTGGATTTCATCCTCGAAAAACTTTCAATGGGTGACGTGGCGCTCGTCTCCGATGCAGGGACTCCCGCCATCAACGACCCCGGTTACGAACTGGTGCGCGCCGCTCTCGCTTCCGGCTTCGACGTTCAGCCTGTTCCCGGTCCCTCAGCGCCCATCGCCGCCTTGACCGTTTCCGGACTCCCCACAGACTCGTTTTTATACCTCGGCTACCTTCCCAATAAAACCAGCGAACGCCGCAAATCCATCGAGCAGGTTGCCAGCCTGCCATATACCCTCATCTTCCTCGAATCCCCCCACCGTCTCGTGGACTCGCTCGAAGACCTGTTCGCCATCCTAGGTGACCGTCGCATCTGCATCGCCCGCGAAATGACGAAGATGTACGAAGAATACTGGCGCGGAGAGATCAGCCGCGGCATCGAATACTTCAAATCCAAAGATCCGCGCGGCGAGTTTACATTGGTGATCGAAGGAAAGTTGAAAGAGGAACGAAGCCTTTGGACGGAAGAAGAATTACTTAAAGTTATCAAAAAGGAATTGAAGGCGGGTAAGTCTGCAAAGGAAATTTCCGCCGAATTAGCGGAGCAAAGCGGTTGGAACAAAAAAGAAGTATATGCGTTGATTAACCAATCAAAATAGGAGATACAACATGGCAGAAGAAACCAAGAAGCCCGAAGAAAAGAAGGAAGATAAGCCCGCCCCAAAAGATAATATCGTCAC
>JAUXWL010000653.1 GCA_030680155.1 Anaerolineales bacterium | reverse complement strand
GCGCCCGCCATGCTGTAGTTGGAGAAGATGACCGGCAAGCCGCGCTCGATGGCGACCTTCATTTTATCCACCGTGCCAGCGTTCATCACCAGCGGACTAACAGGGTTGAAATACGGGATGACAAAAGGCTTGTCGCCCAGTTCTTTGCCGTGCAACATCTCGAACATTTCGAGCACATCGGGGAATTTATTTTCATCGGAGACCAGCAATACGAGCGGCTTGGTGGTGTTGGCAATATGCTCCAGCGAGCCGTACAGGTCGCCGAGTTCTTCGTCCACATCGCGCACAATGCCAACGGTGGAGATGACATCATAATGTTTCAGGCTGGAGCCCAAACGCACAAGGTCCCTAAAATTTTCGCGCTTGAAGATATCAAGCGTTTCATCGACAGGGTTTTGATAGAACAATGCTGTCACCCCCACCCCAAAACGCAGGCGGTCTTCGCCGAGTTTCAGTTTGTGTTCGCCGCGACGGTCATAGATATCAATCGTCTTCGGCGCGGACTTGATGGCTTCCTCCACGATCTCAGGCGGGAGCTTGATGATGCGGCCTTGTGATTTCAACCCCAGCTTCCATTCGAGCATCTGCAATATCTCAGGCGAATCGACGCGCACGCCCGTTTCACTCAATACCTTTAAGACATTGCGGTGCGCCTCCTCAATTTGCTCCCCACTCATCAAGGTCAATCGCGGGCGGACGTTGTTCATAGGGGCATTCTCCTGTCCCGTAATTTTATCCTACGAATGACGATAGACCTTGGACGGTGGACGGTTTTTCACCGTCCACCGTCCAAGGTCATTATTTCTCTCGCTCCCACCTTTTACGGTCTTCAGGATTCTCAGGGTCGAGATATTTCGGATGCACCTTCTCGAACACATGATGCCCATGCGCCGTCCACAAGTCGGCGGCAAGTTTGCGCGCATCCGTGCGCACGCCTTGCGCCGAAAAATACTGGCAGACGCGCATCACATCGCGCTGGAAGATGCCCCACGATGACGGGTTTGACTCAGGGATGACCACCTGCGGAAAGTCGATCAACTTTATATCGCCGTCCCAATACAGGATGTTATACGCCGAGAGATCGCCGTGAATGCGGTCTTTCGAGAGCATGATATCCAGGTTGCGGATGACACGCTCGAAAAGCTGTTTTACCTCGTCCCGTTCCAATGAGATGTGACTGAGCGGCGGCGCGGCAGCGCCCGCATCACCAATGAACTCCATCAAGATGGCGTTGTTCTCTTTGGCGTACGGCTTGGGTACATCAGCGCCCGCTTCATACAAGGCTTCCATGGTCACAAATTCATACGCGATCCACGATTGGTGCCGCACTTCCTCGCCATAACGGGTGCGCTTCGCAATTGCGTTGAGGTCCGCTTCCTTCCAAAGTGCGGAGCCATCTGCATCCAAATCCACGCGCCCGACGCGGTACTGCTGGTCGTTCTTGAGATTACGCAGCGAGCGCGGACGGTAGACCTTGGCGGCCAGCAGCGACGCATCCACCTCGACGCCGGGCTTGCACAGGTAGACCGAGGCCTCCTTCCCGCCTTTGACACGGCGCAGCACGTCCGAGACCCACTTGTGCTCGTGGAATGCAGCGAGCGAATCCAGCAGCCACCATTCCTCGAAACGCGCAGCTTTGTAGGTGAACTTGAACTCCTTCGAGACTTCCTGGGCGCGGATGAAAAGTTTTGCTTCCGTCTCGCGCTTCTTTGATTCGCGTTTTTGGGACACCCGCTTGTTGGACGGACGCGCTCCGTCGCTGTCCAGATCATCGAGTTCGTTGTACAGGTCGTACAGGTCTTGCATATTCTTATTGGTATTCATTGCTCTTAAGCGCCTTATATTTTGGAGGCAGGAAGCTATTGATTACGGCGGCCAGCCGCCTGACTCCAAATAAAAAAAACCACAGGATACGACATCCTGCGGCTTGAAGTACAGCGAGATTTAACTCGCTCTGTATCGCAAGATAAATCTTGCGGTACAGAATAAAAAAAACCGCAGGCGGAGCGCGCCTGCGGTTGAGGTTCTTAGGTACAGAACTAGGTCAACTCACACACGGGAGGCGCGCTGAATAGATTGTGGGCAGATACCAAGATAGCTTGCATGTTTTCGAGCCTCCTTTCGTTGAATTAAGATAATGGTCAGATTCTATGCCAGGTATAAAATTGCGTCAAGCCCCAGTATCTGGTGATTACCCACAAGTCTGCATAGGGCAAGGATGAGAGCATTTTGCCGCGAATTTCGCTGATTCCCGCTGATTTTTTGGTTCAATCCGCGCAAATTCGCGGAATTCGTGGCTGAGGTTTTGCTCCGAATTGGCAGACG